>JAWOEO010000263.1:0-4719 GCA_046482755.1 Halohasta sp.
CGTCGACGGTCGTCTCGAACCGGCGGTCGGGAGTCGAGGAGTCGTTCGGCAGCGGAACGTGATGGGTCGAATGGAGGCGGTCCCCGCGGCGGACACAGCCGAGAAAACCGCCAGCCTCCTGTGGATGATCGGCAGCGACGTGACTGGCGATCGAGCGGCGGATCTGTGGGGGGATGACGATCCCCTGTATCGGCCACGGCAACACACTCGTAACTATCAGGACAATGGTACAGTCCTTTCGGCTCGACAGCGGCGGGTTTCGGGACGGTCGACTCCCCCTCGGGACGGACGATGCCGGGACCTCGACCAGCACACCAACTGCTACGAGCTCATCGGTTCCAGCTCGGTGGGCTGCTGGCGGCCGGAAGCGAAGACACGGCCACCGAGACGGTCGACAGCCGGAGGGGTCAGGGGTGAGCGACACGAGGTCGGGGCTACAGGAAAATCGCGAGACTGACCGTAAAGCTGATCGCCACGACGATGACGATCAGTATGACGAGGCCGACAGTAGAGAGGATCCCCCGACGGTCCATCAGTCCCCCCTTTGTAATCCAGTATTATAGCTGGTTCGGCTCTCAGGGGGTGGTTGGGCGGGATGAAACGGAATTCTTAGGCCGAAACCGTCCCCACAGAGGGTATGGACGAGGCTGTCGTCGCCACCGACGTCGCAAAGCGCTACGGCGAGACCGTCGCGCTCGACGGGGTCGACCTCTCGGTGGCCGAAGGCGAGGTGTTCGGGCTGATCGGGCCGAACGGGGCCGGCAAAACCACGCTGATACGGGCGCTCACCGGGACGACACCGGTCGACGGCGAGATCCGGGTGCTCGACAGCGAGCCGACCGCCGTCGAGACCGACCGGATCGGACTCCTCCCCCAGTCGTTTTCGCCGCCCGCCCGGCTTACCGCCCGCGAGTTGGTCGACTACTACGGCGGGCTCTACGATTCGGCCCGCGAGACCGACGCGGTCCTCGCGGACGTGGGACTGGCCGAGACGGCCGACAGCTGGTACGAGACGCTCTCGGGCGGCCAACAGCGCCGGGTCTGTGTCGCTACCGCGTTGGTCAACGATCCCGATCTGCTCTTCTTGGACGAGCCGACCACCGGCATCGACCCCGCCGGGCGGCGGGCGCTGTGGGAACTGCTCGAATCGCTGGCCGACGGCGGGACGACCGTCGTGCTCACCAGCCACTCGATGGCCGAGGTCGAGCGGCTCTCGGACCGTGTGGGGCTGCTGCAGGACGGCCAGCTCGTCGCGGTCGGCACGCCCGACGACCTGATCGCCGACCACGGCGGCCGCAGCCGGCTCGTGATCGGCACCGACGCCAGCGAGTCGGCGGTCGACTCCCTCCACGAGGCCGGCTTCGCGGCGACCGCAACCGCCGAGGCGGTCGTCGTCGACGACGTCTCGCCGGTCGACATCGGCGAGGCCGTCGGCGCGCTGGCGGCGGCGAACATCGGCTACGACTCGCTGACGTGGACCGAGCCGAGTTTGGAGGACGTCTACCTCCAACTCACCGGCGAGCGCTTCGAGGGCCTGTCGACGCCCAGTGCGAGCGCGTTGACCGAGGAGGCCGCCGACGAATCGGCCGAGAGTGCGGTCGCAGGAGGTGACCGATGAGCCGCAGCCAGCGGATTCGGGCCGAGGCTGTGGCCGCATGGCACTCCTTCCTCCGGCGGCGGACCGCGGTGTTCTTCACCTTCTTCTTCCCGGTGATCCTGGTGGTGATCTTCGGTGCGCTGGTCCGCACACAACCGACCGACGGCGGCCTCTTTGCGGAGCCGGCGGCCTACTACATCCCCGGCTATCTGGCGACAGTTGTGCTGTTCACGCCGCTGTCCCGTGTCGGCAGCGAGATCGCCCGGCACCGCGACGACAACCGGTTCGAAAAGCTGGCGACCACGCCGCTCCGGCGGAGCGAGTGGCTCGCGGCCCACACGATCGTCAACGTCGCCATCATCGGGCTGGCCAGCCTGCTCATTCTCGGGCTCGTGTTGCTGTTGACCGACGCCACAATCGCGGTGTCGGGCTCGCTAGTCATGCTCGTCCCCTTCGTCGTGTTGGCGGTGCTGCTGTTCTGTGGGTTCGGCGCAGTGTTGGGCCGGGTGGCCGACACCCAAGACGGTGTGATCGCTGCGAGCAACACCATCGCCCTTCCGCTACTCTTCCTCTCGGATACGTTCATCACGCTCGAACAGCTGCCGGAGTGGTTCGGACCGCTGGTCGCGCTGTCGCCGCTGACCTACTTCGCCCGCGGCGTGCGGGCGATCACCTACGCGCCTGCCGCCGGCGAGCCGTATCTCGGAAACCTCGCGGTCGTCGCCGGACTCGCAGCCGTGTTCCTCGTCGCCGGTGCCTACGCCATCCCGCGGACCGACTAGGCGGTCGCTGTCGGCTGTAGACTCCAAAAAAGAACGTGTGCTGTGACGGTCGACGTCCGAGCGCGGTCGGCTCTTCGGTGTGGACTACTCGGTGTAGATGAGGCTGTCGTCTTCGAGGTAGTGCTCGATGTGGTGGGCGTCCTCTTCGAGTTCGATGAGGACCTCCTTGAGCAGGTGCTCGGTCGTCGGATCGCCGAGGTTGGCCGCCAACTGGATGTGCTCGCGCATCCCCTCGATCATGTCGCCGTAGGCGTCCATATCGTTGGCCAGCGAGGTGCGGATGTCGTAGACGTCCTCACCCTCGAACTCGATGGTCGCGCGGTCCTCCTGATTGGTCGGCCCCGCAACCGGGACGCCGCCGATGGCCTGAGCGCGCTCGGCGATGGCGTCGGCACCTTCTTCGAGGTTCTCGTAGGCCTCTTGGAGGAAGACGTGAATGTCGAGGAATTCCGCGCCCTCGACGTTCCAGTGGTGCTTTTTGAGCTGGTGATACAGCACGTTGGCGTTGGCGAGATCGGTGTTCAGCGCGTCGACAATCTGCTCGGCCTTCTCCTCGTCGAGCCGGAGCGCCTCCGACTTCTCAACGGTCCCGAACTGTTGTCGAACGGTTTTCTGGGTGCTCATAACAACTATAGCTTCGGCTGCCACCCACTTAAAGATTGGTGCTGTAGAAACGCTTTTTTAGGATTTAGAAAGATATCTTTACCAATTACGCACACCTGACGGTTGGCATCACCGTCGACCGGCGACATATATGGGGCTGTCGACCAATCGTCGGCTATGTCAGTGATCGATTCGGTGATGCAGGTGGTACACGTGTTGTTCGCCGGGCTCTGGACCGGGAGCGTGCTGTTCGTCGTCGGGGCGGTGCTCCCGGCGTCGACCGTGGGCACGATCTCGCCCGATGCGATGACGACGATCTCGAACAGGCTCTCGTGGCTGACGCGTATCAGTGCGCTGGTGTTCGTGGCGACCGGCGGCCACCTCGCAGGCACAGGGTACACCGTCGGCTCGCTTTTTGGTACCGGCCGCGGCCAGCTCGTCGTGGCGATGTTGGTGCTGTGGTTCGTGCTCACGGGGCTCGTCGAGGTGGGCAGCAAGCGGCTCCGCGAGGCGGATTCGGTTGCGAACGTCGAGGCCGCGATCGCGTCGACGCGGTCGATCTGGCTGGCCGCCGGCGGGATTGCCGTGCTCCTGCTCGTCGACGCCGGGCTGTTGGCCGCCGGAATCACGTGGTAGGCGTCGGCTACCGTGCTGCTCGCGTGATCTCAGGATCTGAAATCGGGAGTAGGCGTCGACTACGCCGGTGCTCCGGGCAGGGATCGACTCGAATGACACAGTCGGTCCGGACGAGACCACACCCGTCCGATGTCGGTTTACATCAACGCCGACATAGAACGGTGTATGAAGAACATCCGCGATCCGCTGTATGGGTTCATCACCGTCGACGAGATGGAACTGGACGTGATAAGCGCGCCGGCAGTCCAGCGGCTTCGCCGGGTTGCCCACCTCGGGCTGTCGGACGCGGTGTATCCGAGCGCCACACACTCCCGGTTCGAACACTCGCTGGGAGTGATGCATCTGGCCGGCGAGTTGGCCGAGTCGTTGGGGCTGCCCAAGGAGACAGCCCAAGCATACCGGATCGCGGGGCTCCTCCACGACGTCGGTCACTCGCCGTTTTCCCACGCGCTGGAGGCGGTGATCGAGGAGCGACTGGGATTCGAGCACGAACGCCAGTCCGAACGGATCATCCGCGACCTCGACGAGTTGTACGCGCCGGACGCCGAGTTCGTCATCGACATCGTTCACGGGAACACGAAGTACGATCTCGTCGCCGGCGCTATCGACGCCGACCGACTCGACTATCTGCAACGGGACGCCCGCCGAACCGGATTTCGGAACAGTAGCGTCGACGTCCGGACGATCGTCAAGTTCGCCCGGATACACGACGACCGGATCGTCTTCGACAAGAAGGCCGTCCAGGCGATCGAGGACATGTTCTCGGCCCGCCTTAGGATGCTGAAGACCATCGCCGGCCACCACGCCACGCGTATCGCCGAGGCGATGCTTCGACGGGCCGTCGACGAGTTTCTCGACAGCACCGCATACACGGCCGATGACGTGCTCACCTGGGACGACTACCAGCTCCATACGCGTCTCCTGGAACACGAGGGCCACGAGAGCATCCCGGCGAACACGGATCTACAGTTGTACATCCGGATCGCGAACCGGAACCTCTACAAACGGGCGTTGTACGTCAACGAGAACGCGATCGGCCGCGAGACGCTCTCGGAGATCGCGTTCTCGTTGACGTACAGCGCCCGTTTGTAGAGGTTCCGG
>JAWOEO010000287.1:0-7455 GCA_046482755.1 Halohasta sp.
CACCGACGGCGAACTGTACGAACAGGGGATCGTCGACGGCGAAACGGTCGACGCCATCGGTACCGGCGACGCCTTCGTCGGCGGCGTCCTCGCGGAGTTGCTCGCCGGCAGCGGGGTCGACACCGCTCTCAGCTACGGCGCGGCCGCCGCCTCGCTGAAACGAACGCTCGAAGGCGACGTGCTCGTGACCACCCGCGAGGAGGTCGAAGCCGTCCTCGATGCGTCGACCGGCGGCATCTCCCGGTAGTCGATCGCTCCGGCAGCCGACGCTACAGTTCGTGGTGGGTGACCGCCTCGGTACCCGACGCCTCGGTGTCGAGCGTGGCAACGTGGAAGGTGTCGTCGGAGCCCGGAATCGGTAGCCCGCCGGGATTGAGGCGAACGGTATCGCCGCGGCCTTCGAGAGCGCGTTCGTGGGTGTGGCCGTGACATACGTAGTCGTGCTCGCCGCTGTCGACCAGTGCCTCTCGAAGCAGCTTGTTGGTGCCGTGGTAGACCGCGATCGAGACGCCGTCGACCGTTACCTGCCCACACTCACCGAGGTAGGTGCCGAACTCCTCGACCGTGTTGGCGAGGGCCCACTCGCCGTCGTTGTTGCCGCGAACCGCATAAAACTCGAAGCTGTCGCTGTCGAACGGCGTCGCCGAAAACGGGGCGACGATATCGCCGCAGTGGATGACGCGGTCGACGCCTTCGGAGTCGAAAAACTGGACCGCTCGGTCGACGAGGGCGAGGTTGTCGTGCGTGTCGGAGACGATGCCGAGTTTCATACTAGCTGGTCGTGGTCGACCACAAAAAACGTCGTCGACCCGTGTGGCCGATCCGGCCGAAAACGGTCAGGTGTCGGGCACGGTTGGCGGGTCGACCGCCGTCTCGATGTCGAGTTCGGCGGCGACATCGGCCAAGAGATCGCCCTTGATCTCCGAGACGCGAGTCTCGATTTCCGCGACCAGCGGCGGCTCGAACTCATTGCGGACCCGGTTGAGACGCTCGGTTTCGGTTGTGATCCGCTCGCGGAGATACCGCGCCCCGCGGCCGTTCTCGTCGGGATCCGGCTCGGGTGTGAGCTTGTTGGCGACGAGCCCCCGGACCGACAGCTCCGCGTCGTCGAGCTCAGCGATCGCCCGTTCGGTCTCGTTGACCGACAGCTCGTCGGGGTTCAACACGAGGAAGAAGGCGGCGTCCGCCCGGAGCGTTCGGCCGGCGAACTCGAAAAACTCTTTGCGTTCCTGGAGCCGGGCGAGCACCGGATCGCCCTCCATGACGCGTCGGGGGTCGTTGTTGCCGACGGCGGCTTTCTCGAAGAGGTCGATGCTCACCTTCCGTTTCTGCATCAGTCGGTCGACCCAGTCCTCCAGTAGCTCCGGCAGCCCCAGAAGCCGGAGTGTCCCGCCGGTCGGCGAGGTATCGAAGACGACCCGATCGTAGCGGTCGGCGCTGCGCATGACGTCGACGAACCGGTCGAACAGCGCCGCTTCGTAGGCCCCGGGCGTCCCATGGGCCATCTCCAGTTGCCGGTTGATCTCGTTGACCATCGCCGCCGAGACCTGCTCGGAGAGCCCCTGCCGGAGGTCATCGAGGTGGCGGGTCACCTCCTCGTCGGGGTCGATCTGCATCGCCCAGAGGTTATCGACTCCGTCGACCGGGCGGGCGTCGTCACCGAACGGCTGGTCGAACACGTCGGTCACCGAGTGGGCAGGGTCCGTCGAGACGACCAGCGTCTCGTGGCCAGCGCGGGCGCATTTGACGCCGTAGCTGCTGGAGACGGTGGTTTTACCCACCCCGCCCTTGCCGCCGAAGAAGACGAACGGCTCCATCAGAAGTGGTACTGCTGGCCCTTGCGTTCGACGTACGAGCCGCGATCCCAGAGCCGCCGTTCCCACGCCTCGAACTCGTCTTCGAGGTAGGGCAGCAACTCGGCCGTGTAGTAGGAGACCGGCGAGGGGATCCCGAAGGCGTCGGGGAAACACGCCAGCATGAAGGCGTCCTCGGTGTCTTCGGCCTCATTTTCGATCTTCTCGTAGGCCGGGTGGGTGATCATCCCGTGGTAGAGGCCGCGGAGCCACTCTTCGAGGGTCGCGCGGAACGATTCGATCCGCTCGGCGAGTGTCATACATACTCCCATGAGTGATGATATGTAAAAACTACCGCGCGAGGGACGCCCGGCTCGTCGAACCTGACCGAATTTTAACTACTCGCGGTCCGAACCCCGAGTATGAGCGGTTCGATTCCAGTGACGATCCTCTCGGGGAGTCTCGGCGCGGGCAAGACGACGCTGGTCAACCACCTACTGTCGACCGCGGGCGACCGTGACCTCGCCGTGCTGGTCAACGACATGGGGTCAGTCAACGTCGACGCCGAGTTGGTCGCCGAGGGCTCCGACCTCGACGTCGACGGCGTCGCCGAACTCTCGAACGGCTGTATCTGCTGTGAGCGGCAGGACGATCTCGAAGCCGCCGTCGTTCGGCTGGCCCGCGAGCGGTCGTTCGACCAGCTCGTCGTCGAGTCCTCCGGCATCTCCGAACCCGCCCCGGTCGCCCGGCTGTTCACGACCGAATCGCGGGTGGCCGCGCTGTACGATGTCGACGCCCTCGTAACGGTGCTCAATACACCCCAACTCCTCGAGTGGTTCGGCGGCGACTCGATTCCCGAACGCCGGGGCGGCGAGGGCGACCGCCCGCTGTCGGACCTGCTGGTCGACCAGATCGAGGTCTCGAACGTCGTGCTCCTGAACAAGGCCGATCAGTGTACGGCCGACGAACTCGACACGGCCGCGGAACTGGTTGCGGCCCTCCAGCCCGACGCCGAGCGGATTTGGACGGAATTTTCGGCGGTCGACCCCGACCGACTGCTCGGTGTCGGGCGCTTCGAACCGGCGGCCGTCGACGAACTGCCGGGGTGGAAGCGCGCGCTTGATGACGGAGACGACCACGACGATCACGATCACAGCGAGGGTGCCAGCCACGACCACAGCCATCCCGACGAGGTCTACGGCGTGTCGTCGTTCACCTACCGTCGACGCCAGCCGTTCGATCCCCATGGGCTGGCCGCGTGCTTCCGAGAGCTTCCATCCGAGATCGTTCGGGCGAAAGGGACCATCTGGCTCGCCGGCCGCGACCAGCGACTCGTGGTGAGTCAGGCGGGCCCCTCGGTTCGGGCGACCGCACAGGGGCCGTGGATCGCCAGCCTCCCCGAGGTCGACCAAAAGATGTACCGCTCGAACCGACCCGACCTCGAGTGGCACGACGACCACGGCGACCGCCGAACCGAACTCGTCTTCATCGGCACCGACTACGACGAGGACACCCTCCGGTCGACACTGGACGAGGCACTCGTCGACGTCGACGAGGCGGCCGATTCTGCCACCGATCCGTTTCCGACCGAGGCCGGTGAGGAGACCGTTATCCGCGAGCCCTGACGGGCGTTCCGTCAACCGGCACGCAATCACAGCACCAGCGGGAGTCCGAGACCGACGAAGACGACACCGAGGATCGCCATCAGGTAAAACAGCCGTTCGGCACCCACCCCGGCCGGCAGCTCGTCGGCGGGTCTGGCAGTCCACACCTGCCGGTAGTAGGCGAGCGCGGCCGAAACGCCGCAGAGGCCGATCGAGACAAGCGCCGCCGTCGACAGCGACAGTCCGAGGGCCTGTCCGTACGGCGGGCCGAACGACAGCAGGAGCAGCGACGCGATGCCGGTGACGACGACGAACGGAACCGGATCGATTTCCACCCCGGCACGGTTTGGAAGCCCCATATGGCCGGTAGGCTGCCGAGCGACAAAAACTAAGTGTCACTGAAAAGACGATGAAGGTATGGATGACGCCGAGGGATTCAGCGAGGGACTCGCCGACTCGCAGGGCGATCCACGTGTTCTTCTTGGAATGAACGCCGTGCTGTCGACGCTGTTCGGCTGGACGATCGTCGGCGGGCTGTCGATCCTCGACATCGTGGCGTTCTCGGCGATCAACGTCGCCACCGCCGCCATCGTCGTCTTCGCGCTGACCTACTACGTGACGATGGGCTGAGGCCGTCTGTTAGAACCGAACCGTGACGGCTACCGATCGTAGGTGAGTCGACGGGCGAGTTCGTCGAGCCGTCGGGTCACTCGTTGCATCCACGCCGCGGGCGCGACCTGCCGGAGTGTCGCCTCCTCGACCTCGATCCGCTCGTCGCCGAAGGGGTCCCGATCGGCTGCCTCGTCGACCGTCTCGACCACCGTCGACAGCGAACACCGCCCACAAGCCTCGCGGCGCTTGTCGCTCATGAACATACGTGTTGTTACCTTATGACTTAAAAGTAGGCACCGAGTATTTATATTGTCCTTCTGTAGCACTGACGTATGTGGTTCCGTGTCGGTAGCCGACAGCGCGCCGCAGCGATGTGGTTCTATGGGGTGAGCCGATGAGCGAGGATGCCGAGGCGTTGCCCCCGGAGATCCGCGAGTCCGTCCCGGAGTTCGCGGACGACTACCTCGACCGCGTCGCCGGGCGGCTGGTCTACAACTACGACCTCCGGACGGACCGCCGGCTCTGTGGCGAGCGGTGGGACCTCTTTGCGGAGATGCGCATCAAAAATCAAAAACAGTTCTTCCATCCCGCGTTGAGCTATGCCGACCACGACGCCGAGGAGTACCTGCTGGCCCGCCGAGCCGACTGCCCGACCGTCGACGACCTCCACCGATTGGTCGACTGCGGTCACGACCTCGCCGACGACTGGGTGACTGCCGACGAGGAACACTACGGCACCGACATCACCTTCGTCCTGATCGTCGACGACATCCTCGAGCCAGTGGCCGACTTCGTCGACGGGTTCCGGGATCGGACCCTGCTCAAGTTCGGCTACTACGGCCACTACGACGTGAACCTCGTGGTGGTCGACCCGGCGGCAGAGCGGTGTGTGGCCAGCGAGGCCGCCGATGTCGCGGCGGCGTTCCGGCTCTGGGACGACGTGCCCGACTCCGAGGAGGGACTGCTCTCGCGGTTCGCCAGACGGTTTTGGCAGTGAGCTAAAAAACGGCGGCGGAAACGGTGCGTCGGATCAGTCGTCGCTGGGTTCGGCGGCAGGCGACTCGGCGGCGTACCGGACCTCGCGGATGTTCCGGTAGCCGAGTCTGACCAACGCGAGTGCGAGCCCGATCAACACCAACCCCAGTGCCATCTGGACGACCGAGGAGGCGATCGCTTCGCCCGCAAGCGGCTCTTCGAGCGCGCCGGTGAAGTGGAGATAGAGGTTCGCATAGAGGTTCTCGTAGAAGACGAGCCACGACAGCCCGAGGATCGTGATCGTCACCATCACGGCCATCGGGACACCCGTCGACGCCAACTGTTTGGTATCGTCCCAGTTGGCCAGCCAGATCGTCGCCGTCAGCAGGGCGAGCGCCGCCAACAGCTGGTTGGCCCCGCCGAACAGTGCCCACAGCGTCACCCACTGGCCGGAGACGACCATCAGGTAGGCCGGAACGATCTGAAGGAGCGGATTGGTGTACCGGCCGCGGGCGAACGAGCCGAGATCGGCGTTGAGACCCGTGTCGGTCCGGCCCGCCGGCAGGCCGACGATCTCTTCCATCATGTACCGGCCGAGTCGGACGGCAGTGTCCGTAGAAGTCAGCAGGAAGCTCACGAGCACGAGCGCCATGAACACCGCGCCGACGGCCTCGGGAATGCCGAGGCTCGTGAGGATGACCCCGCCACCGGCAGCGAAGTTCGGCAGCGCGCCGCCGATACCACCGGCGACGGCATCACTGGCGAAGCCGGCGACCGCGAGCGTCGACAGTGCGACCGCCGCGAGGAGCCCCTCGCCGAGCATGCCGCCGTAGCCGATCAGGCGGGCGTCGGTCTCCTTGTTCAACTGTTTGGCCGTCGTCCCCGAGGAGACCAGCGAATGGAAGCCGCTGATCGTCCCGCAGGCGATCGTAATGAACAGCAGCGGGAACAGTGGGAGGAAGACGCCTTCGACCCCCCAGAAGCCTTGGAACGCGCCGATCGTCGAGTCGACGACCAGCGGCTCCGAGGAGGTCCCGAGGAAGGTGCCGACGAGGATCGCCACGATCGCCCCGCCAACGCCGCTGTACAGCAGGAACGACGAGAGGTAGTCCCGCGGCTGGAGTAACACCCACACCGGCAGGGCGCTGGCGATGGCGGCATACACCATCACGACCGGGATCCACGCCGCGGTGTTCGCGCCCAACTCCCCCGACCCGGGAACCCACTCGCCGGCCCCACTAAAGAGGACCGTCACCCCGATATCGGCGGTTCGCTCGGCGGTTGGCTCGAACAGCGCGATCGGGTAGTTGATTCCGACCCAGACGGCCGCGAACACACCGGCGACGAACAGCACCGTGCCCGGAATGAACGGCCCGTTGAGCTGGTAGAGATACACGCCGAAGGCGAGTGCGAGGGCGATGTAAACGAACGAGGCCGTCGACACCTCGGGATAGGCGTTAAAGACGATCCCGACGACCAGCGCGAAGACGGCCACGACGAGAATGATCGTCAGGAAGGCGAACCACAGCAGCATGTTCTTGCCGCCCTCGCCGACGTACTCGCCGATGATGTAGCCGATCGACTTCCCCTCGTGGCGGAGCGACCCCGACAGCGAGACGAAGTCGTGGACCGCACCCATCAGCGGGTTACCGATGGCGATCCACAGCAGTGCGGGCACCCACCCCCACACCGCACCGGCAGTGATTGGCCCCACGATCGGCGCACCGCCCGCAATACTCGAGTAGTGATGCCCCAACAACACCGGTTTCTTCGAGGGGACGTACTCCTGTCCGTCCTCGTATTTGTGTGCCGGCGTCTCGGCGCCCTCGTCCAGTCCGACGAACTGAGAGAGGTACCGCGAGTACCACATGTATCCGGCAGTGAACGTTACCAGCACGACCCCGATGATCCAGATTACCTGTGTCATCCATCAAACACCAGTTACACACATGATCATTCATTACTTAACGGTTAACTGATTATTGTGTGAAGGTAGATATTTGAATGAAATTACAATGGTATCGAAGTAAGTCGGGACCCGGACACCGAGAGTCTGCTCGTCGACGGCTTCGACCGGGTAGTGCTCACCGCGTCGAGAATCGTGACCCGCTACCGTAGTCGGGTCCTTACTCCGCGGCGTCGACCAGCAGTTCGACGCCCGGCAGATCGTCGCCGGTCAGCGCACGGATGTATGCGCCGCCAGCGATCGAGACGTGGTCGAAGTCGGCTTCGTTCATCCCGTACATCTCGATCGACCGGGAGGTGTCGCCGCCGCCGACCACCGAGAAGCAGTCGGTCTCGGCGATCGCTTTGACCGCACCGACCGTCCCAGCCGAAAACTTCTCGTCCTCGAAGACACCGAGGGCACCTTTCAGGAAGACAGCATCGGAGTCCCGAATGATCGGGTCGTACTTGTCGACCGTCTCCTCGGAGATGTCCATGTAGTCGTACTCCGCGGCGTCGAGCTCCTC
>JAWOEO010000349.1:0-14224 GCA_046482755.1 Halohasta sp.
ACTCTTCTACTTTCGTATCTTTCTCTTCTTCAATCGATTTTTCTTCAATCGGGAGCGTCGCTGACGCGGTCGACTGCCAGTTGGCGAAGCCGCTCGGCTGCAGTGTCGGTTTCGGCCTCGGCGGTCACCCGAACCAGCGGCTGGGTGCCGCTGGCGCGGACCAGAAACCAGCCGTCGTCGGTGTCGACCCGGAGGCCGTCGGTGGTGTCGACGCGGTCGAACTCCGCCCTGACCGCCTCGGCGACCCGCTCGATGACGCCGCTTTTGTCGTCGACCGCGATGTTATCGCGTGCCAGCGGATAGGTGTCGACGCTCCCGACCAACTCCGAAAGCGGGCCGTGAGTGCCGGCCAGCGCCGCGAGCTTGCAGGCCGCCAGCGGGCCGTCCGGGCAAAGTGTCTCGTCGGGCCAGATCCACGCCCCCGACGGCTCGCCGCCGAACACCGCGCCGGGTTCGGCCGCGGCCGCGGCGACGAACACGTCCCCGACCTTCGTGTGAACCACTTCGCCGCCCGCAGCCGCCACGGCGTCGTCGACACACCGGCTGGTGTCGACCGGGACAGCCACCCGACCGCCACCCGCAGCCTCGACCGCTCGCCGGGCGAACAGCGCCAACAGCACGTCCTTGGGGACGAACGTCCCCGTTTCGTCGACCGCCAGCATGCGGTCGGCATCGCCGTCGTGGGCGATGCCCAGATCCGCCTCGCCGCTGGCTACCTGCCCGCAGAGGGCGGTCAGCGTCTCGGCGGTCGGCTCGCTCGGCCGGCCGGGGAACGAGCCGTCGGGCTGGGCGTTGAGCGTGGTCACGTCCGCGCCCAACTCGACGAGCGCGTCGGCGGTCACCCCGCCGACGCCGTTGCCGACGTCGACGACGACATCGAGGCCGTCGATGGGTTCGGCGTCGACGGCCGCCGTGAGGGCGTCTTTGTGGGCGGCAGTCGCGGTCGAATCGTGGTGTCGGTCGCCGGTGGCGTCCCACGGGGCGAACGAATAGGCCTCCCGGTCGACGATGTCGGCGATCCGCTCGCGGCGGTCGGTGTCGAAGGCCTGCCCCGAAGGGGTCCAAAGCTTGAGCCCGTTGTCGGGGGCGGGGTTGTGAGAGGCGGTGACGACGACACCCGCGTCGGCGTCGAGTCGGTCAATACTCCGGGCCAGCGTCGGCGTGGCCACCCGGCCGAGGTCGATCACGTCCGCGCCGCACTCGGCGAGTCCCGCCGCAGCCGCGTCGGCGAGGAACCGACCCGTCTCGCGGGCATCGCGGCCGACGAGGACGGTTGACGCGCCGTCGGTGGCGACCGCCCGCCCGATCGAGAGTGCGAGCTCGGCGGTCACCGTCTCGCCGACCGGACCGCGGACGCCGCTGGTTCCGAACATACCCCGCCCTGTCGCCGCCAGCTACATTAGTTAATCGACACCTACCGCTCGCCGTCGGTCGACCGGCCAGTGGCCGGCTGCCGTAAGGAAGTTCCTACCCCGCCATATCCGCCGTTTTTCGATCACCGCAAGGAAAGAGTATAAGGTAACAGAGACAGCCAATCCCGGTATGGACGCAATTGTTCTTGCCGGTGGCTACGCCACGCGAATGTGGCCGATCACGCGGAACCGACCGAAGATGCTGCTGCCCGTCGGCGACACGACGGTGATCGACAAAACGCTCGCCCAACTCGACGACGATGACGACGTCGAGGACGTCTACATCAGCACCAACGAACGGTTCGCCGCCGACTTCGCCAACTACGTCGACGAACAGGGATACGACAAACCGCAGCTGTCGGTCGAAGACACCAGCGACGAGGACGAGAAGTTCGGCGTCGTCGGCGCGCTCGCCCAACTGATCGACCGCGAGGGACTGGACGACGACCTGCTGGTGATCGCCGGCGACAACATGGTCGGCTTCGACATCGCAGACTTCGTCGCCTTCTTCGAGGACAAGCAGTCGCCCGTGTTGGCGGCCTACGATGTCGGCGACCGCGAACGCGCCAAGTCCTACGGGCTGGTCGAACTCGACGGCGAGGAGGTCGTCGACTTCCAAGAGAAACCCGACGAGCCCAACACGACGCTGGCGTCGATCGCCTGCTATGCGTTCCCCGCGGACGTACTGCCGCAGTTCGACACCTATCTGGCCGACGACCAGAACCCCGACGAGCCCGGCTGGTTCCTCCAGTGGCTCCAGAACCGCCAGTCGGTCTACGCCTTTACCTTCGATGACGTCTGGTTCGACATCGGCGAAGCGGCGGCCTACCTCGATGCCGTCGACTGGAAGCTCGGCGGCGAGCCGCTGGTCGCCGACGACGCAACCGTCGAAAACAGCGACCTCAACGGGTCGACCCACGTGATGTCCGGTGCAACGGTGACGGACTCGACGCTCACCGACACGCTCGTGTTCCCCGATGCTCACGTCGAGGACGCCGTCCTCACCAACACCGTCTTCGACGAGCAGGCGACCGTCGAAGGGATCGATCTCACAGAGAGCCTCGTCGGCTCCTACAGCCAGCTCGCCGACGAGTAGCGCCGACGTCGATCGGTTCGTTCTTTTTGTGTCGACGGGAGTCCACACGCCGTCGTCTCCTTACCGACCGGTAATTGCTTCCTACCAACCGTTAGGCAGTGTCTACCCGTTCGGTGACGACGGTCACCGGGACGTCGACGCCCGTCTCGGTTCGGATTCGCTCACGGATCGTCGCGGCGGCCGGCGGCGAGTCGCCGTACACGTGGACGGTTACCTCGGTCGGCTCCTGTCGAAGCAGGTCCGCGCGGTACTCGATGTCGACTGCCAGCAGTTGGTCGGTGGTGTCGGCGGCGATCGCCTCGACCTGTTGTTCGAAGGCCGCGTTCTCCCGAGCATCGAGCGAGCTCACCGCCAGAAACGAGGTGAGAACGAGGACGGCCAGCCCGAAGACGGCCAGTCGACCAACCGTCGCCCGCTTGGCCTGCTGGGCGTCATACCAGTGGGTCGGGTTGTACCGTTTGATCCAGATGGTGACGATGCCGGCGATGTTGATCGACAAGAGGTTGACGAGCACCAACACGCCCGCCCCGAAGGCGAGCCGCGGGTCGGCGTAGGCGATGCCGAGGCCGACGGAGGCGGCAGGCGGCATCAACGCGACGGCGATCATCACGCCGACCAGCGCCTCGTCGGCCCCCGAGGTCAGCGAGAGCGCCCCCGCCGTTCCGGCCCCGAGGGCGATTGCCAGTGCCAGCAGGCCGGGATGGGCGCGTTCGGCGACCTGCTGGATCAACAGGAGTTCGAGCTCCGGGGCGAGCAACGCCCGGTAGCCGAGTGCGAACAGCGTCGCACTCAGGACAGCGACACCCAGTCCGACGGCCTGCGAGCGGATGCCCTCACGGAACAGCGCGTTGCCGTCGTCGTTGATTACCGTCCCGACACAGGAGGCCATCGCCGGCCCGATCAACGGCGCGATCACCATCGAGCCGACGACGACCGCCGCGCTGTCCTGCAGGAGTCCGGCAGTAGCGACGATGGCGCTGATGATCGTCAACACGAGGTAGTTGGTCGTGCTGCGGGAGAGGTTCCGGGCCTTGGTGCGGAGTTCGTCACGGGAGATACGTTCGTCTTCGGTCGTCTCGTCGTCCACCGCCTGTTTCTCCTCGAACTGCTCGGAGATGATCGTCTCGACGTTTGTGACGACCATGTAGCCGTCGCGCTCGACGCCGACGCTTCGGAGTTGGTCGACGATCCCCTCGACGGCGTCCGATTCGACCGGGATGTAGACGATGTCGCTGTAGTCCGAATCCGAGCTCTCCTCGGTCATGGCGAAGTCGACCTCCGCGTCGTCGAGGATCTCGATGACGGTCTCGCGTTTCCCCTCCGGAATGAGTGTCTGGATCAGGCGCATGGTTAGTCGGTTGGCTCGGGCGAGCCGGTTCGGTCGGGAATGATGCCCTCGAAGACGGCGGCATACTGCATGCACACCGTCCCGAGGATGCTCATCAGCAGGACGTAGCCGACGGCAAAGGCCGGAATCGTCTCGGTGAGAATCGGGCCGGTTCCGGCGGCGGCGGTCGACGCGATGATCAGCGAGAACTCACCGCGGGTCACCATCCCCGCGCCGACCCGGACCGACCGGGCGTGGGAGAGGTCGTAGATCCGGCCGCCCCAGTAGCCGCTGAGGAGTTTGGTCGGCGTTGAGACGAGGACGGCGATCGCCACCAGTCCGGCGACGCCGCCGATCAACAGCGGGTCGGTGATGAGGCCGATCCAAAAGAAGAAGATCGCCGCAAACAGGTCGCGGACCGGTTCGAGGCGACTCTCCAGTTCGTGGACGTGGCTCGTCGAACTGAACGCCATCCCGACGAAGAAGGCCGCGACGGCCTCGCTGACGCCGAGTGCGAGGGCCGCCCCCGCCACGAGCACGGTGACGCCGGTCGCCCGGAGGACGAAATACTCGTGGGAGTCGGTGCTGAGGACCGCCTCAAAGACGGCGTTGCCGTACTGGACGAGCAGGAGCAACACGAGGATGAAGCCGACGGCGATACCGACCGACTCGACGGCCGCGCCGATATCGCCGCCGCCGATGACCAGCGCCGAGACGACCGCGAGATAGACGGCGATAAAGAGGTCCTCGAAGACGAGCGTCCCCAACATCGGGTCGGCCTCCTCGTTGGCGATCCAGCCCAGATCGAGCAGCGATTTCGTGATGATGGCGCTCGAAGAGATGTAGATGATGCCCGCCATCAGTGTTGCCGCGATGAGATCGCCGAAAAAGAGGTAGCCGAGGGCGAAACCGACCGGGAAGTTGATGCCGAGGTCGACGAGGCCGACCGCACTGATCCGCTCGCGGCTTTCGAGCAGCCGATCGAGGTTGAACTCGAGGCCGAGAAAGAACAGCAGAAAGACGATTCCCAACTCCGCACCGAGGGCGACGAACTCGGTTTCTTGAACGAAGGGCAGGCCGAGTCGACCGACGACGAAGGGGCTACAGACGATCCCCACGAGGATGTAGAAGGGGATCACCGAGAGGCCGACCCGT
This sequence comes from Halohasta sp., assembly GCA_046482755.1. Taxonomy (GTDB): domain Archaea; phylum Halobacteriota; class Halobacteria; order Halobacteriales; family Haloferacaceae; genus Halohasta. The sequence goes on from JAWOEO010000349.1 coordinate 4,991, forward strand.
GTGGCCAGCAGCCCACAGAGCGCGAGGACCGAAAGCATCGCGCCGACTTCCAGCAGGAGGGGATCTGCCATGAGGGTTGTCGGTACTGTGTATCCGGGGCCCATAAGGGTGTGCGAAACGGACCGACACGGCGGCACGGCTGTCGAGGCGGCGTCGACCGGGTGAATACTTATTCGGCTATCCGCACAGTATCGGGTATGGAGATCTCCGAGACGGACCTGCCGGGCGTCGGCAAGCGCTTCGAGATGCCGGTCCACGACGGCTCGGCGCTCGTCGTGGTGGTCCACAACACCGGCAAACACGAGATATTCAAAAAGGAAACGGCGGACGCCGACGCCGACAAGGTCGTCGAACTCAGCGAGGACGAAGCCACGGCGTTGGGCTCGATCCTCGAAGACGTCCACTTCCAGCCCAGCGAGACGGATATGAGCTCGACGATGATCGGCGGCGACACCGTCATCGAGTGGTACACCCTCGACGAGGACTCGCCGCTGGCCGGCACGACACTCGAAGCCAGCGACATTCGGGACAAAACGGGAGTGACGGTGATCGCCGTCGAACGCGGGCCCGATGCCTACCCGAGTCCACGACCGACCTTCGAGTTCGAAGCCGACGACACCCTCGTGACCATCGGACGGAGCGACGAGCAGGCGGCCCTCGAAGCCCATCTCGGCGAGGCCGACTGAAACGAAACCGAGCGATTGACACGGCTGGCTCCCGAAAGTGTGGTATGGCCGAAACGAACCTGCGGGAGTTTCTGACCACGGATACGATTCTGCTGGCAGTCATCCTGTTCGTCGGCATCGCCGGCTCCGGTGTCGCCCGCTGGGGGCTCGGACAGCTCGGACTCGATACCCTCGGCGAGCTCGTCTTTATCATGGGGTACGGCGGCATGGTGTTCGTGCTGTGGTACGGCTGGATCCGACCGCTTGACATTACTGGCCCCGAGTAGTCGACCCGACAGGAGCCCGCGGTCATCGAAAGAACGGAAGTTTAATGCGGGTTTCACTGCGACCTACGAGCAAGCATGCTGCCGCTATTCGTCGACTCGATCCTCATAGACTACAACATCGGGCAGGTCCTCCTTGCAGGATTCGTGCTGACGACCCTCGGGGCACTGCCGCTGAAATCCCAGCAGGTCGTCGCGGTGAACACGATGCTGTTTGGCGTGATCTTCGTCCTGACGCCGACCACGTTGATGCCGAGCTACTATCTGTTTTTGGGGCTGACGCTCATCGTCATCGGACCGCTGGTGTATGTCACCGCCGACAGCTAGCGCCGATGGACACGACTGGAGTCCAGCACCGATCGACTGTGCGGCCGTCGGGTTCGCTATCTTTTTCACCCGACTGGGATAACCGAGCCGCATGATCACGGTTCGAGCGCCGGCGACAAGCGCCAACCTCGGCAGCGGCTTCGACGTCTTCGGGGTGGCCCTCGACCGGCCCGCGGACGTGATCCGCGTCGAACGCGCCGACCGGACCACCATCGAGATCACGGGCGTCGGCAGCCAGTACATCCCGACCGACCCCGAGAAAAACACCGTCGGCGCGGTCGTCGACGAACTCGACGCACCGGCCCACATCGAGATCGACAAGGGCGTCCGGCCCGCGTCGGGACTCGGCTCGTCGGCCGCCAGCGCCGCCGGCGCGGCGGTCGCGCTCAACGAACTCTACGATCGGGGCTTCTCACGGGAGGAACTCGTTCCCATTGCGGCCGAGGGCGAGGCCGTCGTCTCCGGGGTCGCCCACGCCGACAACGTCGCGCCCTCCATTCTGGGCGGCTTCACGATCGCCACCGGCGACGGCGTCCACTCGGTCGAGGCCGACATCCCGCTGGTCGCGTGTCTCCCCGAGATCGCGGTCTCAACGCGGGATGCCCGTGAGGTCGTCCCCGAGACCGCGAGCATGGAGCAGTTGGTCGAGACGGTCGGCAACGCCGCAACGCTGACCGCGGGGATGTACCGGTCGGACCCCGAACTCGTGGGCCGTGGGATGGCCGACCCGCTGGTGACGCCCGCGCGGGCGGAACTCATCACGGGCTACGAGGCGGTCGAACGGGCGGCCCGCGAGGCGGGGGCGGTCGGCGTCACCGTCAGCGGGGCCGGCCCCTCGCTACTCGCGGTCTGTCGGGACCACGACCGGCGCGCGGTGGCAGGCGCGATGCTGGATGCGTTCGCCGCAGTGGGCGTCGACGCCCGCGCCTACCAGACGCGGGTGAGTCAGGGCGCGACGATACTGTAATCCGGTTTAAAAGTAGTCGCCGGCTAACGATTACGAACCGACCGCTGGCAGTCGACTGTTTGTCCTCGATTCGGAGTACGCCAACCGCGTTAGACGCCGCGACCCTGCAGGCGCTCTTCTTCGGGGATCGAATCGTTCGACTGGCCCTTCATCCCGCTGCCGGCCTCGGTCGCGATCTCGGCGAGTCGGTCGGGATCGTCCCAGTTGTTGACCGCCTCGACGATGGCCTCGCCCATCGCTTCGGGGTCCTCCGCGCCGAAGATCCCCGAACCGACGAAGATACCGTCGCAGTCGTGGTGCATCATCAACGCGGCGTCGGCTGGCGTGGCGATCCCACCGGCCGCGAAGTTGACCACGGGGAGTCGACCCATTTCGGCAGCCTCGTGGACGAGTTCGCGCGGCGCACCGTGTTCGCGGGCCCACTTCTCGCGTTCCTCGTGGTCCAGCCCCTCGATGGTCCGGATCTGGTTCATCATCGTCCGCTGGTGCTGGACGGCCTGATTCACGTCGCCCGTCCCGGCCTCGCCCTTGGTTCGGATCATCGCCGCACCCTCGTGGATTCGGCGGAGGGCTTCGGGGAGGTTCCGGGCTCCACAGACGAACGGCGAGGTGAACTCGCGTTTGTCGATGTGGTACTCGTCGTCGGCCGGGGTCAGGACCTCCGACTCGTCGATCATATCTACTCCCAGCGCTTCGAGGATTTGGGCCTCGGTGTGGTGGCCGATCCGGGATTTCCCCATGACGGGAATCGACACCTCGTCGATGATCTCCGAGACATTGGATGGGTCGGGCATCCGGGCGACCCCGCCGCGCTTGCGGATGTCCGCGGGGACGGCTTCCAGCGCCATCACCGCGACCGCGCCGGCATCCTCGGCGATACGGGCCTGTTCGCCGTCGACGACGTCCATGATGACGCCGCCTTTCTGCATCTGTGCGAAGCCGCGTTTCACCAACTCAGTGCCGCGTTTGAGCGTCCCGAGATCGGTTGGTTCCGACATACTTCACCGTAGGGTGCGAACGTACTTAACCCGTGTTCTTTTGCCGATCAACCGTTGGCAAACCGACTAACGCAGAGATCAATTGAGCTACTGAACGGAACGAAACGGAACGCGATGAAGGTGTTCGGAGCTAGCTACTCGTTGCCGAACATCTGCCGCATCATCGGATGCATCTCCATCATCTGCTCCTCGGCGATCTCCTCGTACAGTTTGTACGTAATCGAGACCGTCAGCAGCAGCCCGGTTCCGGAGACGTTGCCGATGGTGCCGAGCATGTTCGCCATCACGGCCAGGAGGCCGACGAGCGCACCGCCGATCACGGTGACCTGCGGAATGTAACGCTCCATGACCTTCTCGACGACCTGTGGGTTCCGGCGGAAGCCGGGGATCTGCATCCCCGAACTCTGGATCTGTTTGGCGGTCGCCTCCGGCCCCATGCCGGTGGTTTCGACCCAGAACACCGCGAAGATCGCCCCGCCGATCAGCATGAACGTCAGGTCGATCGCGACCCGAAGGCCGATCTGCCACGGTTCGATCCCCGAGGGCGTCAGCCCGAGGAACCACATCCAGTCCTGTCTGGCCTGAATCGGGGCCAGATAGTAGAACAACCCGTCGACGGGCTGGCCGTCGGCGTAGACGCCCAGAATCGTGGGCATCGCATCACCCATCTGACTGTAGATGATCTGACCGAGGAACTGGATGTTCGCCTGCAGGGCCCGCACGAGGATCATCGGCAGGACGCTCGCGTAGATGAGCTTCACCGGGAACCGGCCCCGGGCACCCCGAACGCGGGAGTGGCTCAGCGGGATCTCGACTCGGACCGACTCGGCGTAGACGACGACTGCGAAGATCAACAGCGTCGTCACCAGCGCCAGCAGATCACCCGGCGGGAACAGCAGGTTCTGGAACCATTCGGCGGTAAACGTCGACCCGAGGGTCGTCTCGCCGAAGAAGATCCCATACCAGCTGGCGAAGAACCCCGAAGTACCGAGGGCCTCCCAGCTGATCATCCCGCCGATGAGCTGTTGGCTCACGCCGGCGATAATGAACAGCCCGACACCGGAGCCGACACCCCACTTGCTCACGATTTCGTCCATGAACAGGATCAGGATGCCGCCGACGAACACCTGCGCGAAGATCAGCAGCTGTACGCCACTGACGCCGATGCCCAGTGCATCCCCCACCGCAGGGTTGGCCGGCAGGAAGTTGCCGGTAAACACCATCGGCGCGGCAGTCGCGGCGGTCACGATGACGACCAACAGCTTCTGGAGCCCCTGATAGAGCACCTGATCGCGCGGGTCGTTGTCGGTGTCCAGCCCCAGCAGGTTCGCCCCGCCGAGCAACTGGAGGACGATCGATGCGGTGACGATCGGGCCGATCCCGACCTGCAGGATCGAGCCCTGTCCACCCGCGAGGATCGACCGGAACTGGCCGAAGATGTCGCTGCCACCCGCGTCAAGGCCGAACAACGTGATGTTGGTCAGGAAAAAGTAGATGCCGAGCACGCCGGCGGTCCACAACAGCTTCCGTTTGAACGGAACGTGGCCCTCCGGCCGTGCCACTACGGGCATCCTCGTCAACACCGGTTCGGCGGCCTCCTTCCAACTCATGTTATGCTTCGTCCGAACGCTCTTTGTTTACGTCTTCCGCTTCGGTGGCTTCGGCGTCGGCGTCTTCGGCACGCTCCGAGAGGACGGCGTCGCCGCCGGCTTCCTCGATTCCCGCCACGGCACTGGCCGTGAACGCGTCGGCAGTGACGACCAGTTCGTTGCGAACCTGGCCGCCGCCGAGCACCTTCACCACGTCAACGTCGTGGCCGGCGTCGACCACGTCGCGGGCGTCGACCACGTAGGCGTCGCCGTCTTCCTCGGCGAGGTCGTCGGCGACATAGAGCGCCGCGTCCTCGTCGAGCTTCTGGACGCTGATCTCCGCGACGGTGTCGGTGATCGAGTCCGGACGTTTGAAGCCGTGTTTCCCGAGCGGTTCGTAGTTGTGATACTCGTGTTTGTCGCGGCCCGCACGGCCGCGGCCGCCACGATGGCCGGCACCGCGCCGGTTCTTGTGGGTGCCGCCGCCGTGGGTTCGGGAGCCGCGCTGTCGGCGTTTTTTGGATCCCATTATCGCATCGCCTCCAGGAGGCTGTCGATGTCGTCGGTCTCGTGGCGGCCCAGCTGGCCACCCTCGACGACCGGATGTTTGATGCCGTCGTGGCCACCGCGTGGCGGGTGGAGCCGAATGACGGGGGCGAGACCCTGCTCGCGCAGCGTCGTCTCCTCGTCGACCAGCGCCTCGGCGAGCGAGGCGATGTCGTCGTACTCCGTGTTGTCGGCGACCCACGCGTCGTCGACGTCGGCGTCGCCTTCGTCGGCTTCGCCGCGTCGCTCGATGAGCGTCGCCACGGTCTCGGCGCTCGGTTCACCGAAGGCAACGTAGTCGTTGACCTTCGTGATCATGCCGCGGTAGGTGTCGGTCTCCGGAACGAACGTGACGTGGTTCGTACTGTGAAGATTCAGCATCTTCAGGGTGTCACGAACGTCCTGAGACATGTTGACCTCGCCGCGGAGTTGGACGAGTGCCTGCATTATTCGGTGGCCTCCTTGCGGACGGCCTTCGCCCGCTGGGGCGTCCGCGACTGGGCGGCGTTCTCCAGGGCGTTGAACGTCGCTTTGGCGAGGTTGACCGTCGTCCGGGTGTTGCCATCCGATTTCGTCCAGGCGTCCTGCACGCCGGCGAGTTCGAGGATGTTCCGGACGGTCTCGGCGGCCGCCAGCCCGAGCCCCTGCGGGGCGGGCATGATGCGAACGGTGACCGAGCCGGCCTTCCCTTCGGCGGTTCGGAGCAGGGAGTTGACCCCACCGGCGGAGTCCTCCCAGGATCCCGAGCCGCGGTCGACCTTGATCACGTTGAGTTTTGCGACGTCGATGGCCTTCTGGATCGCGCCGCCGACCTGCTCGTCGCGGGCCTGGGCGTATCCGAGGTAGCCGTCGCGGTTGCCGACCACACAGACACAGCGGAACTTGACCCGGCGACCCGAGTCGGTCATCCGCTGAACCATGTTGATGTCGAGCACCTCGTCTTCCAGCCCCGGCAGGAGCTGGTCGACGATTTCGGGCTCCTTCAGCGGGAGTCCCGAAGCGAGTGCCTGGTCCATCGACGCGATGTCGCCGTTCTGTACCTTGCGGCCGAGCCGCGTGCGCGGCTCCCAGCCGTCGTTGTGTTGGCTCATTCGTCCTCCTGAATCGCAGCGAGCACGTCGTCGAAGTGCTCAGGTAGTTCAGTGGCGTCGAAATCTCCACTATACAGCGGCTCGTCGAGTTGGTCGGCGTAGTCGGCGATGTGTTCGCCGCGGTTGCGCGACCAGTCGGCCAGCACGCTGTCGTTGTGGGGGATGTCGAGGCCAGCGTCGATTGCTCCTTCCTGCACCGAAAACACCTTGTTACCCGGCGTCGCCGTGTTCAGCCCGATGTCGAGGACGGCCTCGTCGAGGCCAGCATCGACCGCGCGGCTGCCAAGGAGGTAGCCCGTCAGATACGCGCTGGGGATGTTGCCCGTGGGGGCGTCCCAGCCGTAGTCTGCGAGATCCTCGCTGGAGGCGGCAACGTGGGTAATATCGCCGTCGGGTCCGGGGGTGATCAGCTGCGCCCTGACGTGTTTGTTGCTCGTCCGGGCGACCAGACGGGGCTTGCCGGATTTCAGCAGGCGCAACCTCTGGTGGTAATCGGTTCGGACCTCACGGCGGCGGCGCATCGGCACTGTGTATCGTGGTCCAGTTGCCATTATGCGTTCACCTCAATGCCGTAGTTGGTTCGGACGAACGCTTCGAGCCGGTCGACGCTGTCGAACTCGCCACCGCTGGCTTTGTTGTACAGCTCGCGGTACTGCGTCCGGTCGATCGTGCCCTCCTCTCGGAGTTCCTTGAGTCGCTTCCGCTGGGCGCGGATCCGTGAGACCCAGCTGTCCTTGCGGCTCTCGCGGGCTCCGGATTTGCCTTTGCGCTTCCCTTGGCCCTTCTTGTGGCCGTAGGAGCGTTTGGCGTCGCGCTCGCGGGCGCGACCGCGGGAGTTACCCTGGGTGTCTTTCGCCGTGATGATCCCCTGGTCGACCAGCTCCCGAATGTCCTCGCGGGTGATCGCCTCGGCGATCTCTTCGGCTTCGTCGGGGTCGAGCCAGACGCGGCGCTTGCCGACGCCGAGGACGTCGGCGGCGAGTCGTTTCTGTGAGCCGAGATCACTCATCGTCGTCGACCTCCACTTCGATGTAGGTTGGGTTCAGCACGCGAATCTCCTCGTCCTCGCAGACCTCCTCGATCCGCTCGCGTTTGCGACCGCCGACCGTGCTGGCGATCCGCACCGCGTGGGTATCGCCATCAATGTCGTCGAGGTCGTCGGCGTTGTGCACACGGACCTCCTCGAAGCCGCTGGGGTGAAGCCCGCGGGCGGCTTTCGGCGATCGGAAGCCGGCTGCGACCTTCGGGCCACGGCTCTTGAAGCCGCGGCGCTGTTTCGAGAGGCCACCACGCGGGGCACGCCACGACTCGGGCGTCCGTTTCTTCATGTGGTAGTCCTGTCGCTTGAAGGCGGGTTTGCCCTCGCGCTTCTTCTGGGTGAGCGCCGCGTCGGTCTCCTCGTCGAGTTCCGGGGTCTTGTCGGCGTGACCACGGGCGACGAGTTCCGTCTCGACGTCTTCGGCTTCCTCGTCGAGTTCTTCTTCGGGCGTCTCGTCTTCGACTTCGGCCTCGGTCTCCTCGTCGACTTCGAGGTCACCGACGCCGGCCTTGATTCGGGCGGCCAGCGCGTTGCCGATGCCGTCGACGTCGCTGAGTTCGCCCTGACTGGCGGCTTTGACGTCCTCGATGGACTCGTAGCCCGCCTCGCGGAGCGCGTCGGCCTTCGAGGGGCCGACACCGCTGATGTCTTCGAGGTCTTGGGGTTCGTCTGCCATCTCAGGCACCTCCAGCCTTGGTCGGCTTCTCGACGATGTAGACGCCGTCCTGGAAGACGCGCGTGTCCTTGTCGTTGACCTTGGTGAGCTGTTCGATATCGGCGGCGGTCTGGCCGACAGCCTCCTTGTCGGAGCCCGTCAGGATGACCTCTTCGCCGTCGACCTGTACCTCTGTGTCGCCACGGATCGGGGTCCGGCGCTCGGCCTTCTCCCCGAGGAAGTTCTCGATGACGACGTCGTCGCCCTCGACTGCCACTTGCATCGGGAAGTGAGCGTAGTGGACCTCCATCTTGTACTCCCAGCCGTCGGTGACGCCGTGGACCATGTTGCGAACGTGGCTCTCGAAGGTGCCGACGGTCGCGGTGGTCTTGGCGTCCTCGACGTCGGTTGCGATGACGACTTCGTCGTCCTCGACGCTGACGTCGACGTCGGGGTACCACAGACGGCGCGAAACGCTGCCGTCGGGCCCCTCGACGGTGAGATCGAGATGGTCGACCGTCGCGGAGACGTCGTCCGGTAGGTGGATTGCTGTTCGTGTCATTGTTAGTAGACGTATGCGATCACCTGGCCACCGATGCCCGCCTCGCGGGCCTCGTAGTGGCTCATGACGCCGTGGCTCGTCGTGACGATGAGCGACCCGTAGTCACGGGCGGGGAGGAACCGTTTCTCCCATTTCTCGTAGCCGTCTGCGCCCACGGAGTACCGGGGCTTGACGATGCCACACTCGTTGATCGCGCCTTTTAGTTCGACCTCGAACTGACCGGCCTTGCCGTCGTCGACGAACTCGAAGCCGTCGATGTACCCTCGGTCGTAGAAGACCTCAAGGATGGAGCCGATGATGTTCGAGGCGGGCTCTACCGTAATGCCGAGATGGCCAACGCTCTCGGCGTTGTCGATGCCGGAGAGTGCGCTGGACAGTGGGTCGTTGCCTGCCATGGTTAGCTGTACTTCTTGAATCCCATGTCTCGGGCGACCTCGCGGGTCCGTACGTCGAGCGTTTGCCATAATTTTGCTTTCGTTGTTCGTGATAGGGTTTTCTATTCTTCTGGTTA
>JAWOEO010000350.1:0-5175 GCA_046482755.1 Halohasta sp.
TGTCGACGAGCTATCACCCCCATCCCACCGGCCTCTGAGGGCGCTCCACTATCGGACCCTAACAGCCACGAAAGCGGCTTTCAGTCGTGATAACCGGGTGTCGTGGTTTTATCAGTCTGGAATTCCAATCGGTCAGTATACTATGAGTTCGGAGGAATCATCACATCCTATCCGCGACAGCTACGCGGCGAAGCTGACGCTGTCGTTCCTCGGGGTCGTCGGCATCATCGTCACCGCGGGGCTGTTCGTACATATCGAGGCGGTAAACACGCTCGGGGCCGAAAGCGGGGCCCTCGGCTCGAACATTCTCGGGTTGATCCTCGTGTCGGTGATCAGCCTCGCGCTGATCGGCGTCACCGTCGGCAGTCAGACGGTCATCTCGCTGCGACACCTCGCAACGAAGGCCGACCGGATGGCCGACGGCGATCTCGACGTCGACCTCGAAACCACGCGAAGCGACGAGATCGGCCAGCTCTACCGCTCGTTCGACGCGATGCGACGGTCGCTCCGCAAGGAGATCGCCGCATCCGAGGAGGCCCGCCGGGACGCCGAGGAGGCCAAACAGGGTGCCCAGGAGGCCCGCGACGAGATGGAGCGGCGGGCCACCCGGATCGAGAGTCAGGCCGAACAGTACGAACGCGTGATGCGGGAGGTCGCCAACGGCGATCTCACCCGCCGGGTCGACCCCGACAGCGAAAGCGAAGCCATGCAGCAGGTCGGGCTGGCGTTCAACGAGATGCTCAATGAGCTCGAAGGGACGGTCGGTGAGGTCACGACGTTCGCCGATACGGTCGGCGAGGCGGCTTCGGGCGTCGACAGCCGCGCCGAGGAGCTCCAGCGGACCAGCGGTGGGGTCTCGGAGGCCGTCGAAGAGATCTCCGATGGGGCGCATACCCAGACAGAGAACCTCCGAGAGGTCGCCGGCGAGATGGACGGCCTCTCGTCGGCCGCCGAGGAGGTCGCCGCGACCGTCGAGACGGTTGCCAACACGACCGAGAACGCCACCGAGGCCGGCACCGAGGGCGAGGCCGCCGCGGCCGACGCCCTCGACCAGATGGCCGCCGTCGAGGAGACCACCGACCAGACGATGGAGGACATCGAGACCCTCGACGAGGAGATGACCGAGATCGGCGAGATCGCCGACATGATCAGCGAGATCGCCGAGCAGACCAACCTCTTGGCGCTCAACGCCTCGATCGAGGCCGCCCGCGCCGGCGAGGACGGTGCCGGCTTCGCGGTCGTCGCCGAGGAGGTCAAGAGCCTCGCCGAGGAGACCAAGGACGCCGCCGCGGAGATCGACGGGAAGATCCAGCGCGTCCAGGAGAAGACCGGCGAGGCCGTCGACGGGATGGACGAGACCTCCGAGCGGATCAGTCAGGGCGTCGAGACCGTCGAGGGGGCGATCGAACAGCTCAACGACGTCATCGACTACGTCGAGGAGATCGACGGCTCGATGAGCGAGATCAACCAGACGACCGAGGATCAGGCCCGTGCGGCGGGCTCGGTCGTCGACATGATCGACGAAGTGGCCTCGATCAGCGAACAGACCTCCAACGCCGCCGACAACGTCACCGACACCACCGAAAGCCAGCTCGAAAGCCTCCGGACGGTCGAACGCGAGGCCAGCACGCTCGGCGAGCAGGCCGAACAGCTCCGGCGGCTGCTCGACGAGTTCGATGTCTCGACCGGCGATGCCGGCGGCACATCGGCCAACCGGATCACCGTCGACAGCTCGCCGGCCGGCAGTTCGCTGGCGGCCACCGACGGCGGCAAACACGCCGACGACACCGGCTTCGAGTTCGGTGATCGGCAATGATACTGCCGGCCGATCTCTGGGCGGCCGTCGGCGCGGTCGCGCTGGCCGCCGGTACCCTCCCGTCGGCGTACTTCGCGCTCACCGAGCCCGAAAACCGGCAGTACTACGGGATCTTGGCCGCCATCACCGGGATCGCCGCCGTCTCCTACACGCTGACCTCACAGGGGATCGGCACTATTCCGCTCGACGGCGCGACATTCTATCTCCCGCGGTACGTCGACTGGCTGTTGACGACGCCGCTGTTGATCCTCTATATGGCGCTGCTCTGTAAGCCCGGCAAGCAGCTCTACGGGCTGTTGATCGGCGTCGACGTGGCGCTGATCCTCTTCGGCGTGGCCGCGATCTTCACCACCGGCGGGCTCTCGCTGGCGCTGTTCGGGGCCGGCACGGTCGCCTACCTCGTGTTGGCGTATCTGCTGGTCTCTGAACTCCCGGCACGGGCGGCCTTCGAGACCGACCGTGTCGAGATCGTCTTCAGCAAGCTTCGGAACGTGACGGTCGTCCTCTGGACGATGTACCCCGTCGTCTGGCTGTTGGCTCCGGTCGGGTTCGGCTTCCTGCTGCCGAACACCGAGATGATGGTGATCGTCTACCTCGATATCATCACCAAGGTCGGCTTCGCCATCCTCGCACTGATGGGCCGGGACGCGCTCAACCCCCTGCAGAACGACGCTTTGGCGATGGATGCCGGCGACGACGTGACTGGCTCGTCGGCACTCGCCGACTGACTCGTCGACCGAGCGCCACCCTACCGCCAGCCGTTGGCGGCGCAACCGAAATGATCAAATCGGCCGACTACTATTCTTTTTGTAGCTTATGAACGGTTTATATATACCCGGGCGAGACGGTCCACGGGTTGGGATCAAGCACAGACGGGCGGTACACAGGCGGGCTGGCCGGCTTCCGGCCACCGAGGCGTAGCGCGGGGTCGACCTGTATGCCGACGTCTGTCTCGAACGTCGTGTTGCTCACCGTCGACTCCCTGCGGGCCGACGCGATCAGTCCCTACGACGACCAGCGCCACACCCCGGAGCTGGCGTCGCTCGCCGACCGCGGGGCGGTCTTCGAGCGGGCCTTCGCCACGGGCAACTGGACGCCGTTTTCGTTTCCCTCCATTCTGGCGTCCCGGCCGGTGTTCGCCGATTCGGGGTCGATCGGCGTCGACGCCGCGCCGACGCTCGCCGAGACGCTTTCGTCGGCGGGGGTGTCGACCGGCGGCTTCAACGCCGCCAACGGCTTTCTGACCGCCCACTGGGGGTACGACGAGGGGTTCGACGCCTTCGAGCCGTTCGTCGCCAGCGTCGGCTCGGGGATCTACAGCCGGTATCTCGCCACCCACCCCACCGTCGAGGCGTGGATCCAACTGCTCGGCTCGCCGTTCCGCCGGCTGGCCGCCTGGCGGGACGGTGACACCGGCCAGCAGTTTCTCGATACCTCCCGGATGCTCGACGTCGAGGCGGCGGCCACCGAGTTCATGGAGTCCGCCGACGAACCCTTCTTCCTCTGGGTTCACTACATGGACGCTCACACCCCGTACGTGCCGGCCCCGCGGTACATCCGTGAGGTCTCTGCGGACCGCCTCGGTACCCACCGGATGCTGCGGGCCCACACCCGTACCGGTCTCGGCTGGGAGGTCGGCGACAAAACCTTGGATGACCTCCGGATGCTGTATCAGGCCGCCGTCAGGCAGGTCGACGCCAGCATCGGCCGGCTCCTCGGGACGCTTGATGCCACCGGCCACGCCGACGAGACCGCGGTCGTCGTCGCCGGCGACCACGGCGAGGAGTTCCAGGACCACGGCCATCTGGCCCACTACCCCAAACTCTACGACGAGCTGATCCGGGTGCCGCTGCTCGTCGACGTTCCCGGCGCGGCGTCCCGGCGTGTCGAAGGCCAGGTCGGCCTCGATACGATCCCGCCGACGGTCGCCGACCTGCTGGGCGTCGACGCCCCAGAGGAGTGGTGGGGTGAGTCGGTCGCGCCGGCGGTCCGGACCGGCGAGGAGCCGGCCGACGAGCCTGTCGTCTCGGTGACCGTCCGCGGCGAGACGGTGACCAGCCAGCCGATCCCGCGCTCGCTCGATGACGGCGAGCTACTGGTGAGCGTCCGGGATCGCCACTGGACCTACATCCACCACGTCGACGACGGGAGCCACGAACTCTACGACCGCCGCGCCGACCCCGACGAGCAGGCCGACCTCGCCGCCGACCCGACCCCCGAGGCCGACCGCGTGGCCGCCCGGTTCGCCCCGATCGCCCGCGAACACGCTCGGCTGCTCGCCCGGCAGGACGGCACGGCCGAACCAGACGACGCGGCCGAATCAGACGGCGTCGACGAGGATCTCGACGCCAGACTCGAAGCCCTCGGCTACAAATAGTGCTCAGAGCCTTCCTCCGACAGCTCGTCGAGGGTCCACTCGCCCGCCGCCTCCGGCGCTTTGTCGCCGTCGGTGCGTTTACCGCGGGCGTCCAGATGGCACTGTTGTGGCTGTTCGTCGACGTCGCGGGGCTGAACTACCTCATCGGCGCGACGATCGCCATCGAGATCACGATCGTCCTCTCGTATGTGCTCAACAACGCCTGGACCTTCGAGCGGATGCAGAACACCGGGCTCGTCGAGTACACCGTCGGGCTGCTGAAAACCAACCTCGTCCGCGGGACCGCGATCCCGATCCAACTCGGCATCCTCTACGTGCTCGTCGAGTGGGCCGGCAGCGGGTACCTGCTGGCCAACGCGGTGGCGATCCTGCTCAGCGGGCTCTACCGATATATCCTCGACGCCCGCTGGACGTGGGGCTAGTCCTCGGCGGTGTCGACACGGACGGCGAACCACTCGGCGGCCTGCTCGACGGCCGCCCGGTCGGTGCCGCTGAACGTCACCCGAACCGACTCGCCGGGGTAGCTGCCGACGTCGACACCGAATTCCTCGCGGACCGCCTCCAGCCGGTCGACCAGCGCGCTTTCGGGCTCGTCGGTGACGACGGTCTCGGTGTGGATCGCCGGGCCGGAAAACGCCGCGGCGACCGTCTCGAACATCGCCTTCATCTCGGCCGGCACACCCGGCAGCACGTAGATCGAGTCGACGACCGCACCCGGTGCCACGCCGACCTCGTTGGGGAGCATGCGTGCCCCTTCGGGGAGGTCGGCGGTTCCCGCCGCCAACTCGTCGGCCGCGTAACCACCCTGTTCGGTGAGCCACTCGTGGGCTGCCTCGTGGTGTTCCGTCTCCCGGCCGACCGCCGCGGCGACTCCCGCCATCGTCAGATCGTCGGGGGTCGGTCCCAGTCCGCCGGTAACGATCACCGCGTCGTATTCGGCGTGGTACTCGTTGACGACGCGGGCGATGTCCGCGATTCGGTC
>JAWOEO010000037.1:0-30328 GCA_046482755.1 Halohasta sp.
CCGCCGTCGAGTGCTCGGACGGTCGGCTCCCCGAGGACGTACAGCGCGTGGACCGACGCGTCGTACCTGTCGGCGACCGCGATCGCGTACTCGACGGCCGTCCGTGACTCCTCGCTTCCGTCGATCGGCACGACCACGAGGTCGACTTCGAGTTCCGCCATGCCCTCCGATTACACCGAGGGCTTCAAAAACACTCCCCTCCGTCCCGCGATGTCGTCTTTTATATCACCGGCGGTCGAACGCCCCTCCATGTTCGAGACGATCGTGATTGCGACCGACGGCTCCGACAGCGTCAGCCGAGCCGTCGCGGTGGCACTGGATCTCGCCGAGCGATTCGACGCGACGGTCCACGCGCTGTCGGTGGTCGACGCCGACGAGGTCGACTCCTCGCCGGAGACGGTACGGAACCAGCTCCGGGAGGCCCTCTCCGAGCAGGCTTCCGAGGCCCTGTCGGCGGTCGCCGAGTCGACCGACCAGCCGGTGACCACTGCTGTCCGGGAGGGCCGCCCCGCCACCGAGATCGGCAGCTACGCCCGCGAGGTCGACGCGGACGTCGTCGCCACCGGCACGCGCGGCCGCCACGGCGAAAACCGGTTTCTGATCGGGAGCGTCGCCGAACGCGTCGTTCGGACCTGCCCGGTGCCCGTGTTGACGGTCCGACAGCTCGCGGGCGATTCCGACGCCGCGTAGCCGTCGACTACCGACGCGATCGATCGGTAGCCGTCGACTAACGGAGGCTTTTCACGGTCGGCCCTCCGTCTACTGCCATGGACGACCAACTCATCGACAGCAGCGAGCTGCCACTCCGCCGCCGGTCGCTGCTGCCGGGAACCGGCTTCTTCTATCCCGATTCGCTCGACGAAGACCGCACCGAGGAGCGCGCACAGGAGGCGATCGACGGCGCTGAGACCATCGTTGTCACCGATTCCGACGCCGACGGACTGGGCTGTGTCGCACTCATCCGGGAAGTCTACGACGCCGCTCTCGACGTCGACCCGTTCCTCGCGGAGGTCGAGGCCCGACTCGACGACGATATGGACGACGATGCTGCCGAATCCGAGGCCGACGACGCCGACGAGCCGGAGCCGGAATCGCCGGTCGCGCTGCTGGCCTCGGGGCCGCACTCGCTGACCGAACACCTGGAGTACGTCGCCGAGTACGCCGCCGAAGGCGTCGACGTCTTCGTCTGCGACATCGCCCCCGACGACTACGACGCCATCGCCGACCCCCTCGAAACCATCGTCGACCGGAGTGGCCGCGTCTCGTGGTACGACCACCACCAGTGGCCCGATACGGTGGCCGAAGCCGTCGGCGAGGCCGGCGTCGACCTCGTGGTTGGCGACTCCGACGCCGAGTGCAGCACGGATGTCGCCCTCCGCTCGCTCGACTACGCGTTCGACGAGCGGTTTACCGAGCTCGCTGCAGTCACCCGCGACCACGACCTGTGGCTCAACGAGGACCCACGAAGCAAGGACCTCGCCGACTACGCCTACTGGACGGGAGCCGAGGAGTACACCGCGGTAGTCGGTGCCTACGGCGCGGACCTCCCCGGTGTAGTCGACGACTATATCGCCCACCGTCGGGTCGAAAAGGAGCAGTTGATCGAGCTGGCGGTCGACCGCGCCGCCTACAAATCGGTCGGCCCGTGGACCGTCGGCGTCACCTACGGCCGGTGCTCCCAAAACGAGGTCGCCGACGGGCTCCGCGAGGCGGGCGCGGATGCCGCCGTGATCGTCAAACCCTCCGGCAGTGCGTCGATTCGCGGCAGCGAGGATTTCGAACAGGCGCATCTGGTCGCCCGGCAAGTAAACGGCGGCGGCCATCCGAAGGCCGCGGGCTGCAAACCCGACATCTACGACGACATGATGGACTACGCCGCCCACTGGACGACCGAGGGTGAGACGGCCAAACGCGTCATTCTAGCCGCGTTCGAGCGCGTCGCCGAGGAGGTCGACGACGATCCGGACGACTTCGACGCCGAGTAGCCCCGACCCCGACGTTTATCATGCCGTAAACTGCTTTTGTGTCTGTGGTTTACGAAACTGACAACCGGACGATCGCCGACGCCGTCGGCCGCGTGCTCGGCGGCGAGGACCTCGACCGGACCGACGCGATCGCACTGTTGGCTCAGCCGGTCGACGAGCTGGCCGCAGCCGCCGACACGGTGCGGGCCACTCTCGGCGACGGCACGGTCGACGCCTGTAGTATCGTCAACGCGAAGGCCGGCAACTGCGCCGAGGACTGCGGCTTCTGTGCCCAGTCGGCCCACTTCGATACCGGGATCGACACCCACGGCTTGCTCGATCCCGAGAAGATACTCGATGCTGCCAAGCGTGCCGAACGCGACGGCGCACAGCGGTTCGGGATCGTCGTCGCCGAAAAGGGCGTCAGCAGGGAGCGTCGACCCGACGAGTGGGCCGACGTGATCCGCGCGATTCGACTCGTTCGGGACGAGACCGACGTGGAGGTCGACGCCTCTCTCGGCTTGCTCACACAGACGGAGGCCGATATCCTTGCCGACGAGGGACTGAACCACTACAACCACAACATCGAGACCTCGCCGCGGTACTTCTCGGAGATCGTCTCGACTCACACGTTCGATGACCGACTGAAAACGCTTCGACGAGCCAAAAACGCCGGGATGGACCTCTGTGCGGGCGTGATTTTGGGGATGGGAGAGACGCCGGCCGACCGGGTCGACGCCGCCCTCGAACTCCGAGACGTCGGCGTTTCGTCGCTCCCGGTCAACATCCTCAATCCGATCGCGGGGACGCCCCTCGGCGACCGGGAGACCGCCGCGATTTCGACAGTCGACCTGATAAAAACGATCGCCGTCTACCGACTGCTCCATCCGACCGCCCGCGTCCGACTCACCGGCGGTCGGGAGGTCAACCTCGCCGCGGACGAACAACACTGGCCCTTCGAGGCGGGTGCCGACGGCCTGTTAACCGGTGACTACCTGACGACCGGCGGCCAGTCGGCGGCAACCGATCTCGAAGTCATCGAGCAGGCCGGTCTCCGACCCAATATGACGGCCAACGAGTTCGATCCCGAGACCGTCACGGCTCGTGAGTCGACGTCACCTGCGGGTACCGACTGAACAGCTGTGGAGGACGGTTCCGAAAAAATGGAGTGTGGTAGTCGCCGGATGCGGGTCGCCGGTTAGTCGCCGGCTGCGGCGGCCCCGCCCTCGGCTGACGGTTCGGGTGCGCTCGTATCACCGAAGATCGCGCGGCTGCGGAGCAGCAGCAGGCCGAAGCCGACCTTGGCGCTCACGTCGAGGACCATGAACAGCAGCGTCTCGACGCTGAGCGGGATGGCACCGACCCCCTCGGTCCCGAACAGCCAGACTACGGGGTAGGCCGACCAGAGGATGATCGTCAGGTTCCGGAGGACGCGGAACGTCGAGCCGACGTCCTCGCGCATCATCGCCGCCTTGCGGGTGAAGCCGAAGAACAGCACGTACAGGATGTACAGCATCGCTGCGGTGCTGATGGCCCACCAGACGAACCGGTACTCGTAGACCTCGGTCAGCGCGCCGATCAGGCCGGTGGCGATCATGATGCCGTCAGCGCCGACGAGCCCGATGATCGTGCCGTTGTCGGCGTCGACCAACAGCGCGAGGTCGAGCAACAGCAGCGGCGTGGTGAACAGCCAGTCGGCGTACCGGGCCCAGTAGATGTCCAGCATCTGGCCGGCCACTTCGACCTCGGTGAGGCCGAATCCGAGCAACATAGCGAGGTACATCGTGAACGCGATCCCCGGAATCAGCGTCGTGATCGCGTAGAACTTCTTGGCACTGGGATCTTCGACACCCATGGCACGAGCCATGAAGTACAGCGTCCCGAGCCCCATCAGCGCCGTCCCGAGGGCGAGCCAGATCCACTCCGGCCGCGCCGTTATTTCTCCGAACTGGAGTACGATACTCGCCGCCGTTGGTGTCAGTCCCGACATACAGGTCGTAGTTGGGGCGTTCCGAGAGTAACTCCACATCCCAAACAGTACGGTATTTCGACACCTCGCTGAACCTCCCGGCCCGTTGCCGTTCGACTCACCGGCGCGTCGACCGACCGCATACCGAAACAGTACACCGGGTTAATAAGCAACTACCACTGAGCTCGGACGTTTCGACTCCCGGTAGCCTGTCCCTACTATCGACTCACAGACATGATCGGCTGCTACCATTCGAAGAGGACGAAAAACTCGTGGTCGTTGCGACATGCGATCCGGCGGGCCTTCTGTCGCGGCCCGCTCGTGTCGGGACGGTCGGCTGCAGTCACCGATTTCACGACCGACTCCTTCGGGAGTCCCATCCGAACGTCCGCCCCACACTGCGGGCACTGGAGCTCCGTGATTCCCACGGTCGACACAGGCCCGGCGCTGGGTTAAATATTACCTACCCGTACCTATCAACATACCCCATCAGTTTGGACTATTTTTAATTCTCGTTCTGTACCCACTGTCAAGTATGAACACCGAAGGCGTCCGTGGACTCCGAGCGCTGGTTCGTCCGTCGACCGGCGGGATCTCGCTGACCGTCTCGCGGGTCGTGATAATCGGTCTCACCGTCGGCTTCCTCCTCGGCCGGCTGGTCGGCCTACAGGTCCCGCTGACCACACAGGCGGGGATCTACCTGCTGGGGATGGTGGCGATGAACCTCCCCCACGGCGGCTACGAACACTTCGCCAACCTCCGGCGGCGAGCAGCCTCGTTCCAGGGTCGGTACATCGTGACCTACCTCTTGGGCATCGGGCTGTTCGTCGGGCTGTTCTTCCTCGCGCCGCTGGCGGGGCTGCTTCTCGCAGTCGGCGTCGCTATGGCGAAAGGCGGCTTCGGTGACGTCCACGTCGTCGAGGCGTTGTACGGCACCGACCACATCCGTTCGCGACCCCAGCGCTGGCTGGCGGCGGCGGTCCGTGGCGGCGCGGTGATGATCGTGCCGATGGTGTTCTTCCCCGAGACGTTCTACGCGTTCAGCGACATCATGGTGAGCATCTTCGATCCGGCTGCGATGATCGGCTTCGCGGAGTTCCAACAGCGGAGCCTCCTGGCCGGCGGCGGCTACGCCGCGCTGCTGATCGCCCATCTCGGCGTCGGCTACTGGTATGCGACGGGCTCGGGCTCCTTTGTCGCCGATGCGGCCGAGTCGCTGCTGTTGGTCGCCTACTTCGCGGCAGTACCGGTCGTCATCGCCGTCGGGCTCTACTTCCCGCTGTGGTACTCCGCCCGGCAGGTCGCCCGCACGACCGCCGTCGACGACCGGCTCGATACCGAGGCCGACGGCCTGCTTTCGGGGCTCGAATCCGACGACCCCGAGCGGGTTGCGCTGGTCTCGTGGGGCGTCCTGATCGCCGGTAGCATCGCCACCTTCGGGCTGGCGGCCGCGCTGTGGACGTGGTCGCCCCAGCCGCTCGGCGGAGCCGACCTGCTGTCGGGACTGGTGGCGTTCTGGAGCGTCTTCATCAGCATCATCGCGCTACCCCACGTCGTCGTCGGCGCGTGGCTCGACCGCGAGCGGGGAATCTGGTACGTCCCATGAGCCTCGACGGCATCCCACTTCACGACGAGACCGTCACCGTCGTCGGCGGCGGGATCGCGGGGCTCTCGGCGGCCTGCTATCTCGCCGACGCGGGCGCGACCGTCACGGTCGTCGAGAAGAACGACCAACTCGGCGGCGTCACCGGCCGCATTGAAGCCGAGGGGTTCAGTTTCGACACCGGGCCCTCGTGGTACATGATGCCCGAGACCTTCGAGCGGTTTTTCGACCACTTCGGCCGCTCGGTCGACGACTACTACGAACTCGAGCGGCTCGACCCCCAGTACCGGGTGTTCTTCAAGGACGGCGACCGGGTCGACATCACTCCCGACCTCGACCGGACCCGAGACCTCTTCGAGTCCTACGAGGAGGGGGCGGCCGACGCCCTCGACGAGTATTTGGCGAGCGCGCGGCGGACCTTCGAGATCGGGATGGAGCGGTTCGTCTACACCGACCGCTCGCGGTTCCGTGATCTCCTCGATCCCGAGATCGTCCGGGCCGCCCCGGCGCTCAAACACCTCGGTTCGATGCAGTCGTTCGTCGAGGGCTCCTTCGAGCACCCCAAACTCCAGCAGTTGCTCCAGTACACGCTGGTGTTCCTCGGCGGGTCGCCCCACGACACCCCCTCGCTGTACCACCTCATGGCCCACGTCGACCTCGAACGTGGCGTCTACTACCCCGACGGCGGCATGTACAGCCTCATCGAGGCGCTGGTCTCGCTGGGCCGGGAGGTAGGCGTCGACTACCGGGTCGGCCAGGAAGTGACCGCGCTCGAACCGGTCGACGGGGGGATCCGGGTCGGGACCGAGGCGGGGAGCCACGTCGCCGACAGCGTTGTCGCCAACGCCAACCCCGCCCACGTCGAAGGCGAGTTGCTCCCGGCCGATCGGGGCCGCGATGCCGCCTACTGGGAGAGCCGGACCTACGGCCCCTCGGCGTTCATGCTGTATCTCGGCGTCGAGGGCGACGTCGAGCCGCTGGCCCACCACAGCCTCGTGTTCCCCGACGACTGGGACCCCCACTTCGAGTCGATCTTCGATGAGCCCGGCTGGCCCGAGGATCCGGCCTACTATCTCTCGGTGACCTCGAAGACCGACGACACGGTCGCTCCGGATAGCCACCACGCGGTCGTCGTTCTCGTGCCGATCGCGCCCGGCCTCGACGACGACCCCGACCGGCGGGCGTCGTTCCGCGATGCGGTGCTGGCCGACCTCGCCGCACAGACCGGCGTCGACCTGCGGGACCGGATCGTCGTCGAGCGGTCGGCGTCGGTCTCGACGTTCGCCGAGCGCTTCCGGACACCGGGCGGCACCGCCCTCGGACTCGCCCACACCCTCGATCAGACCGGGCCGCTGCGCCCTGCCCACCACGCACCGGATGTCGAGGGCCTCTACTACGCGGGGGCCTTTACCTCGCCGGGCGTCGGCCTGCCGATGGCGATCATCAGCGGCGAACACGCTGCCGCGGCGGTCGCCCGCGGGGCCGACCCCTCGCCGCTGGCCGATTTCGCCCCAAACCTATTGTGATCTCGGGCCGAAGAGCTATCATGTCGAGTGATTCTCCGGCAATCGAGGTGCTCTTCGCGGGCGAGGACCTTCCGGACGGGCCGACTGCGGCTGATCTCGCGGCCGACGACCGGTTCGCAGTCAGCCGATCGCGGGACTTCCTCGATGCCCGCGATCACGTCGACGACGCGCCCGTCGACTGTGTCGTCGCCACCCACTGCGAGGCGGGGTTCGACGGGGTGGCCTTCCTCGAGGCCGTCCGGGCCGACGACGCCGACCTCCCGGTCGTAGTGCTGGCGGCGACGGTCGACCCCGAGTTGGCCCGCCGGGTGGTCGCGGCCGACGCCAGCGCCTTCGTCGTGGCCTCGGCGGCCGACGCCCACGAGGCGGTCGCCGACGCCATCGAATCACACGTCGACTCCGCCCGCAAGCGGGGCGAGCGACTGCCGATCTCGGATCTCTCGGTCGAGGCCGAACGCCGGCTGAAGGAACGGGCCCTCGACGAGGCCCCCATCGGGATCACCATCGCCGATGCGACCGGCCCCGACACGCCGTCGATCTACATGAACGCCGCCTTCGAGGACGTGACGGGGTATTCCCCGACCGAGGCCGTCGGCGTCAACCACCGCTTCCTGCAGGGTCCCGAGACCGACCCCGAGCGGTCGGCCGAACTCGCCGCGGGGATCGACGCCGAACGCGACACCGAGGTCGTGCTGCGGAACTACCGGCACGACGGGACGCCCTTCTGGAATCAGGTCCGGATCAGCCCCATCTACGACGACGGCGAGGTTTCCCACTACGTCGGCTTCCAGATGGACGTCACCGACCGCGAGCGGGCCCAGCGGGAGCTGCGGGCCGAACGCGAGTCGCTGGACCGGCTGCTCGACCGGGTCGAGGGGTTGTTGAACGACGTCACCGACCTGCTGGTCCGGGGGGAGTCGCGGACCGAGACCGAACGGCTGTTGGTCGAGCGGGCCGCCGAGACCTACTCCGCGGCGTGGCTCGGCCGCTACGACGCCACCGACGACCAGCTTACGGTCTCCCAGCAGGCCGGCGACCGGGTCGTCGACGCCGAGCCGATCGCCGTCGACGCCGAGGATCCGGCCCTCGACCCCCTTCGAGACGTCGTAGCGGACACCGAACCGCAGGTCGTCACCGAGGACAACCGGCTCCACGACCTCGGCGACGACGAGATCTGTGTGCTCGTCCCGCTGGCCTACCGGTCGACGACCTACGGGGTGTTGGGCGTCGTCGCCCATGCCGACAGCTTCGACGACCGCGAGCGGGTGTTGCTCGGCTCGCTGGGCCGCAGCGTCGGCACGTCGATCAACTACACGCTAACCAAACGGACGATCACGACCGACACCGTCCTCACTATCGGGGTCGAACTGTTCGACGACGACCTCTTTTTCGTCCGGCTGGCGGCGGCCCTCGGCATCCAGTTCGACTACGAGACGATCGTCTCCAACGAGCGGGACCCCGGCGTGCTCGCGCTGGTCAGCACCCAGTGTGCGGACGCCGACGCCGTCGTCGACCGCGCTGTGGAGTACGACGGCGTCGCGGCCGCCGAGGTGCTCGCCGACACCGACGACCGGGCGGTACTGCAGTTCCGACTGACGGACTCGCCGCTGGTGGGTGTGCTCTCGGAGTTCGGCAGCCGCCTGACCGAACTCCACGCCGACGGCAACCGGCTGGCGGTGGAGTTCTGTGTCGGCACCGAGGAGGCCGCCCAGTCGGTGCTCGACTCGCTTCGGGAGACCTACGACCGCGTCGACCTCGTGGCCTACCACGAGAGCGACCCCCAGCAGACGACCGCCGGCTTCCGCGAGGAGCTTCGCAACCGTCTCACCGACCGGCAGCTCACCGCCTTGAAGAAGGCCTACGTTAGCGGCTACTTCGAGTGGCCCCGCCGCGTCGAGGGCAAACAGCTCGCCGCGTCGATGGATATCGTCCCCTCGACGTACCACCAGCACCTCCAGTCGGCCAAGCGGAAGCTCGTTTCGGCCTTTTTCGACGAGTAGGCTCAGTTCTCCATGAACGTCTTGAGGTTCTCGACGGTCGCTTCGGCCTCCCGGCGGTTGTACGCCTCGGCGATCGGCGCGAGGACGGTCTCGATAACGGTGTCGGGGAGGCTGTATTCGGCCTCATAGTGGAGGTCGGTCGACCCGTCGTCGCCGTCGAGGTCGTAGCTGATCGTCCCGTCGATCGCCCCCGAGAGCCGCTGGACGAGCCGGGAGCCCGGCGAGCGGTCGACGTCCTCGACGGAGCCGGCGAGGGTGACCCCCGCGAGCTTGTAGCGGTAGTCGGCGCGTTTCCCGCCGTTGGGGATCGCCGTCACGTCGCTGACGTCGACCAGTCCGGGCGTGATCTTCACGTGGTTCCGCGGGTCATCGAGGAATGAAAACACCTCCGCGGGCGGCGCGTCGATGCTGGCGTGGTGAGTGACGGTGAACATGACCGGGTCGCTTCGGTATTCAACCGCCGTCCGGATAACTTCGGAACCGAATCAGTGTGGCACGCGCCGACGCCCCACTGATTTGGCCCCCTGTTTTGGGGCCTCGGCCCCTACGAGAGCTATCGAGACGATGACGACCCGCGTTACCCTCGGCGACCCCGACCGCCACGACCGCTCGGTGAGCAGCCGTGCCGTCAGGTTCGCCCCGGCCGCCCGGCGCGGCCTCGGCGTCGACGTCGGCGACGTGATCACCGTCACCGGCGGCGACCGAACCGTCGCCGTCGTCGGCGACGACGATCCGACCCTCCCCGACGACGTCGCCGTCGCCGGCGACACCGTCCGTCACAACGCCGGGTCGACCGTCGGCGCGTCGGTGACCGTCGCCCCCGTCGAGCCGGTCGCCGCGCGGTCGGTGACGGTCGCACCAACACAGTCGGTCTCGCTGGCCGGCGACACCGACGCCCTCTCGGCCGCGCTGGCCGGACGGCCCCTCACGGTCGGCGATCGGATCGGCGTCGACCTCTTCGGCGGTAGCCTCGACGTCCGGCTGACGGTCGTCGCCCTCGACCCCGACCGGCCGGCGGTTGTCACCGACGAGACGACCGTCTCGGTCCGCCCGGCCGACGTCGACTCGGTCCCGTCGCCCCCGTCGGTCCCGCCGGAAGCCATCGGCGGCCTTGCGGCCGAACGGTCGGCGCTCCGGCGGCTGGTCGCCCGACCGCTGGCTGCCTCCGAGGCCAACGCCGTCGGGGGTCGACCACCGGCTGGGGTGCTCGTGGTCGGCCCTGCCGGTGTGGGAAAAACCCGGTTGCTCCGGGCGGTCGCGGCCGAGGCCGACCTCCCGATCCACGAGGCCTCGCCGACTGACTGTGGGAGCCGCGAGTCGCTGGCGGCGGTCCTCCGGGCGGCCGCCGCCGACGCGCCGGCCGTCATTCTGATCGAGGCGCTCGATACGGCCGCGCCGGATCCCGACCGCGAGGGGGGCCGATCGGATCGCTCGGCGGTCGGCTGGCTGCTCGATCGCATCCGCGAGCGGGAGGATCTCGTGGTCGTCGGTGAGACCGCCCGCGTCGAGGCGGTCGACCCCGCGTTGCGGCGCGGCGGCCGCTTCGACGCCGAGGTTCGGGTGGGCCTCCCGGATCCGGCCGCCCGCCGCGAGGTGTTGGCGGTCCACGCCGCCGACCTCCAGTTGGCCGACGACGCCGACCTCGAGGCCATCGCCGCCCGCACCCACGGCTACACCGGCGCGGACCTCGAAGCCGTGCTGGTCGAGGCTGCCACGCGGGCGGTCGACCGGGCTGTCGATGGCTCCGTTGGCGCTCCTGCGGTCAGCCGCGCGGATCTCGATGCCGCTGTCGAGGCGGTCGGTCCCTCGGCCCTCGGGGGGGTGACGGTCGACCGCCCGTCGACCTCCTACGACGATATCGGCGGGCTGGACGAGGCGATCGAGACGGTGGTCCGAGCCGTCGAGTGGCCCCTCCGCTACCCCGATCTCTTCGAGCGGTTTGCGATCGAGCCACCGACTGGCGTCCTGCTGTCGGGGCCGCCGGGGACCGGCAAGACGCTGCTGGCGAGGGCGGTCGCCGCTGCGACGGCGGCGAACTTCCTGGCGGTCGACGGGCCCGAACTGATGGATCGCTACGTCGGCGAGAGCGAACGCGGCGTCCGGGCGCTGTTCGAGCGGGCCCGGAGTGCTGCCCCGTCGGTCGTGTTTCTCGACGAACTGGACGCACTGGCCCCTGCCCGCGGGTCGACCGATACGGGGGCGGCCGAGCGGGTCGTCTCCCAACTGTTGACCGAACTCGACGGGCTGTCGGCCCGCGGCGAGGTGGCAGTGCTCGCGGCGACCAATCGCCCCGAGTCGATCGATCCAGCGCTGTTGCGCCCCGGCCGCATCGAGACACAGGTCGTGGTGCCGTTGCCCGACCGGGCGGCCCGCCGGGAGATCCTCGCTATCCACCTCGCCGACGTCCCGACCGCCGGCGTCGACCTCGATTCGCTGGCCGCCGCGACCGCCGGCTACTCGGGCAGCGACCTCGCGGGCGTCGTCCGCGAGGCCGGCCTGCTGGCGATGGGCGAACTCCTCGGCGGCGACCCACAGGCTGCCGCCCGCGCCGACCCGGTCGTCGAACACCGCCACCTTCGGGCGGCCGTCGAGGCCACCCAGCCGTCGGTCGACGGCCGCGCCGACGACTTCGAGTGGCAGGATCCCTGAGGAATCGGTGGGGCGATCACGGCCCCATCGGGATGGGCAGTTGGTTCGGTATCGGGTTGATAGCCGCCCCGCTCCGAGTAGATCCATGGATCGAGACACGCTCGTCTTTGCCGTTCACCTCGTTGTCGCCCTCGGGTTGGCAACGTTCGGTGCCTATCGGATCTCCCTCGGCGCGCCCGTCGCCGGTGGGCTCAATATCGTGATGGCGGCAGCAGTCGTCGCCGTCGGTCGCTACGTGAGTCGGCTCGCCTGATCGCCCGCTGTGGGTGCCCTTGTGGTCTCTCGGTCCGAAACCGTTGGACTCCGGAGCAACACGAGGACGACACCGACCGTCGCCACCAGATCGAGGGCGACGAACCCCGCGGTTGTGGTCGTCGTCGACACGACCGCCGCGCCGCCCGGTCCGGCGAGCCACCACAGCGGATAGCCCAGCCAGCAGACGCCGAGCAGTGCCGCCAGCCTGTCGACGGTCGCGGCGGTCCCGACATCGAGGTCGCGTACGTCGGCGCGTACCCGCATGCCGACGAAGTAGCCCGCGCCGCCGACAGCCAGCGCGGCGACGCCCCACCAGACGTACCGGTAGCCCCCCAACACCGGTACCGTCGCCACGCCCCCCGTGGCGATCCCGAAGACGGTGGTAGCAGTCGCACTCGCTAGCGTTTCCCGGTCGACCCCAGCGACCGAGCCGAGGGCAGCCACCAACAGCGGCATCGTCAGCAGCCAGTCGGCGTACCGCGCCCAGTGGAGCGTCCCCGCCTCTCCACCCGGTGCGGCCACCTCGACCGTCCCGATACCGGACAGCAACAGGACGGACGTCCCGGCGCTGACCGCCGAGACGACGGCCACGAGCACGTGGCTCCGTCTGAGCCGGCGGCTCTCGATGCTCGCCGCGCGCGCTGCAACGAACAGCGACACGAGGCCGAACACCACCGCGCCGACGGCGAGCCAGCCCGCCTCGGGCCGCCCGCCGAGCGTCGCCCCGACCGCCGCCAGTGGTGCCCTCATATCTACTCGTAGGCGTCGGGCCGTGTTATTGAAGCCACCAAACTGATGGGGTTCCGACTCGCCGTCGACCGATCGGGGTCGTCCTATCGGGGGGCGAACGAGGGCCACTGTCTCGTCGGCCAGCCGCGGGTCGACGGCCACGAGCGCCGACGGGGCGAACTAGCTTGGGTCGGCATTGATACTCCGTCAAAACGTATCAACAGCTATGACTGATGAGGACGCGACGGCCGAGACGGAGACCGACACCGAGGCCGAGACCGAACCGGATGTCGGCGCCGACACCGCCGAGGACGTCGTCGTCGACCTCGATTCGGCGGCGGCCTACGACGAGCGTGTCGACGAACTACAAGAGACTGTCGAACAACAGGCCGAGCGGATCGACGAACTGGAGGACCTGCTGTTGGATCTCTCGGTGCGGGCGGCCGACGACCGCGGGATGGGGGTCTGTCCGGAGTGCCACGGCCCCGTCGAGAAAGTCCGCCGGTGGTTCGGGCCGACGACCATCGAGTGTCGGCGTTGTGGCGAGGTGTTCCACGAGTACTGACCCGAACTGTGTTGGTATCGGTTTCAGACCGCTGGCAGTCCTCCGAATACGTATCGTGATCTCCACCCACTCCGAGCCGAGGCCGGCGGCAGTCGGGAGTGATCGACCGTGATCGCTCCGCTCGTCGAGGCGGTGACTGGGACGTATCTCGCGTTCCTCGCGGTCGCCGTCGGTCTGCCGCTGGCCGCCGTCGCGGCGGTCGTGTGGATCCGTGGCCGCCGGCGGTGGGTCGACGCGCTGGGTGTTGCCGTACTCATGGCGATCGCCTTCTCGTATACCTACGTCTGGGACGGGACGCTCATCGAGCGGGGCGTCTGGTGGTACGGCGCGGGTGTCGTGACCGGGCGGGTATGGGTCATCCCGTTCGGCGAGCTCGCCTTCTTCCTCGTCCAGACCGCCCTCACTGGGGTCTGGCTCCTGCTGCTCGACCCCTCGGTCGACCCTGACCGACCCACGACCGTCCGGTCCCGGCCGGTCGGCCTCCTCGCTGTCGCCGCGATCGAACTCGCGGGGGTTGGGCTGTATTTCACCACCGCCGGCCACTATCTGGGGGCGATCCTCGTCTGGGGTGGGCCCATCCTCGGCTTCCTGTGGTTCCTCGGCGGGCCGGTCATCTGGCGGGCACGCCGCGTCGTCGCGGCCGCCATCCTGGTGCCGACGGGGTATCTCTGGGTCGTCGACTGGATCGCCATCGAACTCGGCCTCTGGTCGATCTCGTCGACCCACACCACCGGATTGGGAGTCGCCGGTCTCCCGATCGAGGAGATGGTGTTTTTCCTCGTGACGAACACGCTCGTCGTCTTCGGACTGACCCTCTATCTGTGGGTCATCGCCCGCACCGAACGGCGGTCGCTGGCGGCGAGCCTGCGTGGACTGCTCCCCCGCGGCGGTGTCGGCACACCACCTACCCGTCAAAAGTAGCCACCGACTACTTATCCGTCGTCAGCGTGGCTGGTCTACTCTCGGCTGCCCGCGAGCCATTTGTGACTGAAGTTGACGCCGCAGGAACAGTGGGCGTAGGCGTGGATCACGTCGCCCTCCGCGTAGAGTCCGCCGACCTCCTCGTTTTCGGCCTCGGCGAACGAGAGCACGAACTCGATGCTGTGGTCGTCCCCGTCGTCATCGTCCGGACACTCCCCGCCGGCCAGCGTCGACTCGATCTCGCCGTCGCGGTCCATTGCCTCCTTGGCGAACTCCATCGCGCCGATGCCGGTCGCCTGTGCGAACGCGTTGCGCCCCGCCTCACCGGGCACCACCAGCACGATGCCGGTGTCGACTGTCGTTCCCATGCTGCCGAGGTCGTGGTCGTCGCCGAGCAGTGCGTCGTCGATGTAGATCGCCACGTCATCGAGCCGCTCGCCGGCGAGAAACGCCTGTAGCTTCTCCATGCGTCGGCTCGGACGGCTGTCCGTATCAGTTGTTTGGAATCAGCCGCCGTTCGGGAGGGCTGGCCTATGGGTCGGGACCGGTTTCGGACCGATGTGTCGACGGGCCTCGATGCTGCATCGGACGACGTGTCGTTTGAATAGGATGTAAATTTCACATTATCGTATGACAAATTACGACTGTTATCAGGATCAATAAACGGGCTGTAACTCTTATATGACCATTTCGTCTCATGATATTTACTGTCTGTACGGCAGTCATACAGACTGTACTCACACATATGTTCGAAACTAATACTCGAGGGCAAGTCGGCATCGGGACACTCATCGTGTTCATTGCCATGGTCCTCGTGGCGGCGATCGCGGCGGGCGTACTGATCAACACGGCCGGGCTCCTCCAGACGCAGGCCGAAGCGACCGGCGAAGAGACACAGGAACAGGTCAGCGATCGGATTTCCATCCAGAGTGCGACCGGGGAGGTCGGCGATGAAAACATCACTGCGGTAAACCTCACTGTCACCAAGGCACCCGGTGCGGACGACATCCAACTGGAGAACGTGACCTACGAGTTCGTCACGAACGAGGAAGTCAGCACGGACGTGCTCGGTGAATCCGGTAGCGATATCGGCGTCATCACCGCCGAGACGGACGATGACAAAGTAATCACTGACAACTCCGACCGCTACCAGCTTAATTTCAGCGCAAGTGATGCGATCGGTCGTGACCTCGACGGCGGCGACAGCGTCACCGTGACGCTCACCACTTCCGCCGGCGCGTCGACCGTCGAGGAACTCCGCGTTCCCGACTCGCTGGTCGACCGGTCGGCAGTGAAACTCTAAGTCCAGCTCGCCACAGCCTACCGACTGTCGGGTCTGTCAGTCGGCACCCCTCTTTTCCGGGTTCGAGTCGACACGCATAGTTGTCGGGCTCTCCTGCAAGCGTCTCGACTGGCCGCACAGCCGATTTAGAGCGATTGTCACCGCCACTGCTGGCGGGTCGACTCCCGACGCCTACTCGTCGAGGTCGGCGGCGATGTCGGCCAACGAGTCGCGGGGACCCTGTTTGACCGTGTAGACGGTTCGTTCGCCCGGCGCGCGGAGGCCGTACTGCTGGCCCTCGACCACCGTATCGAACGCGACGCTGTTGCCGGTTTCGCGGCCGAGTTCGCGGAGCCACGCCGCCAGTCGGTTGTCGCCCTCGCCGGTCGACTGGGCCAGCCGCCGGTTGTCGTAGGCCCCGCGGATCACCAACCCGCGGCTGTCTTCGGCGACCACGGCGTGGTGTTCGGTGTCATCGAACACGAGCCTGATCGCGTCGTCGGCCTCGAGGGCGTCGCCCGCGGCGTCCGGGAGCCTGATTCCCTGTCGGCGCGCGCTGCCGAGTCGGACGAGTTCCGCGCGGGCAGTGTCGACGGCCTCGCTGTCGCTGGGGAGTCTGGTGGGCATAGAAAGGGGAGATGGCTTACTCGTCGTCGCTCTCGCCGAAAGCCTCGGCGACGCCGTCGTCGCTGTCGGTCACTGCGGCGTTGATCTGGGCGGTCGCATCCGAGACTCTGCGTCCGCGGACGGTGATCCGCTTTCGCTCGCCGTCACGGCTTGGATCGAAACCGACGCCGCCGTCGAGGAGTCGTTCGGTGATCCCCGCTCCCGGCACGTCTTCTCGCATCGGCCGGCCGGTTTCGTCCGAGCCGCCGGTGAGTTCGAGGGTGTAGCCATCGAGGCCGACCGCGCTGGCGTCGACTTCCTCGCCGATCTCTCGGCCGATGAACCGGTTGGCGTCCTGTCCGTCCACGTCCCGCTGGTAGGTCGACCCGTCTTCGGGGTCGGCGACGACGACTGTGAAATCTGCCATACGTGGTCTCTCTGGATGAGCAATAAAAAGCACGTCGAAAGCAGGTCCGACTCCGGCGAGTAGGACGCGCCTACTTTTATGTGATGAGTGTCGGAGGCCGGTTACCGACCGTGCCGGCTCTCATGTTGGCGAGCGATCGGTCTCAGTTGCCGCCGAGCCGGCCCTTGAAATAGAACGTCTCGACCTCACAGTGGTCGTTCCACTGACAGTCGAGGCCCTTGGTCATATACAGCGAGTAGAACGCCTCGCCGGCCTCCTGGACCTCGGCTGCGGTGTAGGGGACCAGCTGTTTGTCGACCACGTCGTCCTCGCTGGGATAACACTGGGTGGACAGCGTGAACCGGTGGTGGCAGGCCGGACAGGTCAGCGGCCGGTGGAACGCCAGTTCGTCGGCGTACTGGTCGCGTGGGACGGCCGTCGCCGTCCCCTGTATCCACCTCGTCCCACATCGATCGCAGCTACCGGTCGCCGTCTCGAAGCCGGGCCACGCTTCGTACTCGGCCCGCAGCTCCGCACACGCCTCCTCGTCGTCGCGTCGACACCGCGCGTCGTCGGCGAGAATCACGTACTGCTCGGGCCGCATCGGGATTCTCACTGTCCCTCCACAGTCACACTCGTGGTGAAACAGTTTTTCGGCGTCGACACTCGTCTCGCTCATCTTCCGCCAGTCCGTTGGTGCTGTAGACAAATATAGCTGGCTGGGGCCGTCGACCGGTCGCTACTCGCCGTCGACTAAGAGTCGGCCGACCAGCGGCTCGATCGGTCGGGTCAGCGTCTCGACCGTGTAGTCGTACGCCCCCTGTTCGAGTTCGTCGACGACCACCGTCTCGACGTCGCCACCGTAGACAGTCACCCCCTGGCCGTCGGCCCGCAACCGGTCGCCGTCGCCGTCGTCGCTCCGGAACGTGAAGCTGTAGGGGATCGGCGTCGGGTTCCGGAGCGTCACTGTCACCGTCTCACCCTCGCGTGCCCGAAAGGTGACGCCACTGCGGGCGGCCCGGCGGCCGCCGACCCGCCACGCCGAGTTGCCGACCGAGTCCCCGTCGTCGGGGTTGAGGTCCGCGACCACCCGTTCGTAGGCCCCCAGCCGTACCGTCACCCGGCCGTCGCGCTCCGAGAGGTCGACCTGACTGACGACCTCTTTCGTCCGGCTACCGCCGCTGCCGTCACCCGAGCCGTCACCGTCGTCTCGCGGGTCCTCGCTTACGTCGGCCGACTCGATGGCCACCTCCTCGTCGTCGTTGTGCTCGTCGGTGACGAGGCTCGCCACCTCCTCGCCGCCCGTTCGTGCAGTCGTCACACCCGCCAGTCCGGCGAGTCCGACCAGCGCCCCCCTGATCAGTGCCCGTCTGGAGCGCTCCGTCTGCCCGGTGAGTGAATCTAATCGAACCATCTGCCGCCCAGTTAGTGACCCCTGTATAGCCGCCGTCGCCGCTTCCTAACTTATGAGAACTCGGCGTATATTTATATACAGCTTCGAGTGGATCGCTGTCGACCAGCCACAGTCGGGTCCCACGCTCAACCACAACCCATAGGTCACCGTACTGTTTCGGGTCGGGTATGCAACTGGGCGTCATCGGCCTTGGACGGATGGGACGGATCGTCGTCGACCGAACACTGGCTGCGGGTCACGACGTGGTCGCCTTCGACCTCGACGACGCGGCGGTCGAATCGGCCGCCGAGGCGGGCGCGACCCCTGCCGACTCGGTCGCGGACCTCGCCGACAGGCTCGGCGACGACAAGCGCATCTGGCTGATGGTGCCCGCGGGCAAGGCGGTCGACGCCACCCTCGACGATCTCGATCCGCATCTCACCGACGAGGACGTGGTGGTCGACGGCGGTAACTCGCATTTCGAGCGGTCGGTCGAGCGAGCCGAAGCCTGCTCGGGGACCTATCTCGACTGCGGGACCAGCGGCGGTCCCGCCAGCGCCGAGGAGGGATTTTCGCTGATGGTCGGCGGCCCCGAGTGGGCTTACGACGAACTCGTCCCGGTGTTCGATGCCGTGGCGACCGGCCCCGACGGCCACGGGCGGATGGGTCCCTCGGGGGCGGGCCACTACGTGAAGATGGTCCACAACGGGGTGGAGTACGCGCTGATGCAGGCCTACGGCGAGGGGTTCGAACTGCTGGCCGACGGCCGCTACGATCTCGACCTCGAAACGGTCGCCCGCACGTGGAACAACGGCGCGGTCATTCGGTCGTGGCTCCTCGAACTCTGTGAGGAGGCGTTCGTCGAGGAGGGCAACGACCTCGGTGACGTCGACGACTACATCGCCGGCGGATCGACCGGAACCTGGACCGTCGAGGAGGCCCTCGAGCAGGAGGTTCCGGTTCCCCTCATTTATCAGGCGCTCGCCGAGCGGTTCGACAGTCGCAACGAGGGCCGCTTTTCGCGGCGGCTTGCCAATCGGCTCCGCTACGGCTTCGGTCGACACGAGGTCGCTCGGCGCGAGGACTGATCGGCCGGCGAGATCGCAGTTCCGCGGTCTCGTAACCTAATTAAACCCCGATTTCGTAGAGCCACGCATGGTTGACATCGTGGCGTTCAGCATCGCGGCGGGGCTGGTGTCCGTGCTCGTTGTGCTCCATTTCACCGACGGGACGGGCTGGGAGTCCAACCCCGATATCTCCCAGGAGATCCTCGACCGCCGGGCGGCGTCGCTGCCGGAGACGAGTTTCCCCGAGCCGATGAACCGCGCCATCGGCGGCGGTGGCGGCGCGGTCGCCGCCGTCGGTGAGGCCGGCGGCGAGGAGGGAGCCGAACTCGAAGAGGCCGAGGAGGAATCCCAGAGTCCGGCCGACATGCCCGAAGACGAGGTCGAGTACTTCGAGATCGAGTTCGCCAAGGAGGGCGAGACCATCGAGATGGCCAGCAACGAGACCATCCTCGATCAGGGCGAAGACGAGGGCTTCGATCTCCCGTATGCCTGTCGACAGGGCCAGTGTGTCTCCTGTGCGGCCCACATCACCGACGGCCCTGCCGAGGATCACGTGATCCACCACGAGCAGGAAACGTTCACCGACGAAGAGATCGAGGAGGGCTACACCTTGACCTGTGTCGCCTACCCCATCGCCGACTTCACCATCGAAACAGGCGAAGCACCCTAGTTCCGCCCGCTCGCCGTCTCTCGCGTTATTCTTGGGCCCAGTCGACGGCCGCCTCGAGATCGTTGAAGCTCTCGATTTCCGCACCGGGGATCTCCATCTGTGATTTCACCGCCATCGCGGTGATCCCCTCCGAGACGAAGCCGACCTTGTCGACGCCGGTGTACTCGCCGTTTGCCGACCACTCTTCGCCCATGTACGCTTGGGTCTCCTTCGGCAGGTTCGTCTCGTCGCCGAAGACCGCCAGCGTCGACTCGATGTCGTCTTTCGCCCCCCGTTCGCGGTAGTGATCGCTTGCGGCCTCGAGATCCTCGTCGGCGAACCCCTGCCACCCGTTCATATGCCAGATGCCAACGCTGCCGCTCGTTTCGAACTCCCACTCGTAGTCGTCCGGATCCGGTAGTTGGTCCGACATGCGCTTTTTATTGGTCCGTCGTCCTGATAAATCTACCAACTGATCGATCGTCATCACGGGGTCGACCGGACTGTCGCTCCGGAACGGCGATCACCCTGTCTGCCGCTTCGGTCGCACAACCGCGCAAGGAACTATACCCACCGCCCCGAACCGATGGGCATGAACGACTCGCTGCGCTCGCGGCTCGAATCGCTGCCGCCGAGTGCGAAACTGGTGTACAAGACCCTCGAATACGAGGGGTCGCTGACACAGGGCCAACTCGCCGATCGGTCGTTGCTGCCGGCCCGAACGGTCCGATATGCCCTCTCGACGCTCGACGACGAGGATGTCGTCACCGAGGACCTCTACATTCAGGACGCCCGCAAGCGGCTCTACTCGCTGTCGACCGATGACGCCGACGCGAACGCCGAACAGCCGTCCGACCGCTTCGAGCCCGCCTTTTCGGCCTGAGTGTGTGGCAAACGGTTTGTACGGCCGTCCCGAAACAGTAGTAATGGAACTCGTATCCGTGGCCGCGCTCGCCGACAACCGGGTGATCGGCGACGACGGCGACCTCCCGTGGCCGTCGATTCCGGCCGACAAACGGCAGTACCGCGGGCGGATCGCCGACGATCCCGTGATCCTCGGCCGGGTCACCTTCGAGTCGATGCTCGATGATCTGCCGGGGAGCCACCAGATCGTCCTCAGCCGGAGCCGCGACGCCTTCGACGTCGACTCCGCCGTCCACGCCACGGGCGTCGAGGAGGCAGTCGACCGCGCGACCGACCTCGGGGTCGACCGGGCCTACGTGATCGGCGGCGGCGGGATCTATCGCCTCTTCCAGCCCCACGTCGACCGCATGGTCCTCAGCCGCGTCCATGGCGAGTACGCGGGCGACACCTACTATCCCGACTGGGACGAGACGGCGTGGACGCTCCAGTCGGACACCGAGTACGATCGGTTTACGCTCCAAGAGTGGGTTCGCGCCGACGAGTAGTCGGCGGCTACCGTGCGGTAGCCAGTGGCTACGCGAACAGTTCGCGGGCTCCGTCGACCGCCTCGACCAGCGCGTCGACCTCCTCGCGCGTGTTGTAGATGTAGAAGGAGGCCCGCGCGGAGGCTGCCGCGCCGAGGGTGTCGTGGAGCGGCTGGGTACAGTGGTCTCCAGCCCGGATCGCCACCGCGTAGTCGTTGAGGATGCTGGAGAGATCGTGGGCGTGGACGCCGTCGACGTTGAACGCTACCAGCCCGCCACGGTCATCGCCCGGCGGGCCGTAGATCTCGACGTCGTCGTGCTCGGAGAGTTGGTCGTAGGCGTACTCCGCGAGCAGTTCCTCGTGGGCTTGGACGTTTTCCATCCCGATCTCCTCGAGGTAGTCGATCGCCGCATGGAGGGCGATCCCTTGGGCGATCAGCGGCGTTCCGGCCTCGAACTTCCACGGGAGGTCCTCCCACGTCGACTCCTCGTAGGTGACCTTCCGAATCATGTCGCCGCCGTAGAGGTACGGCTGCATCGATTCGAGGATTGCTTCTTTGCCGTACAGCACCCCGATCCCCGTCGGCCCCAGCATCTTGTGGCCCGAGAAGGCATAGAAGTCAGCGTCGATGGCCTCGACGTCGACCGGCCGGGTCGGCACGGCCTGTGCACCGTCGACGAAGGAGTAGGCTCCGACCTCGTGGGCCAACTCGGTGATCTCGGCGACGGGGTTGATCGTCCCGAGGGTGTTGGAGACGTGGACGAGCGACACCATTTCGGTCGAGTCGTCGATCAACTCGGCGGCGTGATCCATGTCGAGCCGTCCGTTCTCGTCGACCTCGATGAAGCGGAGTTCCGCGCCGGTGCGCTTGCAGATCTGCTGCCAGGTCACCAGCGAGGCGTGGTGTTCCATCTGGGTGGTGACGACCGAATCGCCCGGCCCCAGTTCTTCGAGGCCCCACGCGTAGGCGACGAGATTCATCGACTCGGTGGTGTTCTTCGTAAAGACGATCTCCTCCCGTCCCGCAGCGTTGATGAACTCAGCCACGCGGTCGTGGGCCTCCTCGTAGGCCACGGAGGCCTCTTGGCTGAGTTGGTGAATTCCGCGATGGACGTTGGCGTTGTAGCCGTAGTAGTAGTCGACGATCGTGTCGACGACCTGTCTGGGGGTCTGGCTCGTCGCGGCGTTGTCGAGATACACCAGCGGCTCGGTGTCATCGGCTCCCTCGCCGGGGGTGGTGACGTCGCCGCCGACCTTGCGGTCCAGCACCGGGAAATCCTCCCGGATCGCCTCGACATCGATCGGATAGCGCTCCTGCGTACTCATTGATCGTCTCTAGGAGCGCCGGGGGTAACACGTCTTCGGTCTCCCCACACGGGTGTAACCATATCCAATTCCGTTCTGGGCGTAACGAAGCTATATTTGGGTGTTAGGCACCGACTACTGCCGGTGTCGACGCCCTTCGATTCGGCCGCCAGCCGACGTCACATCCAGAGCAGTTGGGCGTGGCGCGTCCCGTCGACGTCGAGCACACGATCCTCGTCGATGAGCCCCGCCTCGATGGCGACGCCGACCGCCTCGCGGCCGACGATGTTGGCGACATCGGCCCGCGTGAGCCCGTCGACGACCGCGGCGTCGTCGGCTTCGATTGCCTCCTCGCCGCCGTAGAACGCCTCGGTGACTTCGAGGCGCACGGGGTCCTCAACGTAGGTTTCGCCGAGGCACTCCTCGTCGCAGACCGAGACGAGCAGGCCCTCGGGTGTCTCGCGCTCGCGGAGGAGCATTTAAAACTCCTCGGTGAGCTCTTCTTCGGCCGCGGCCCGGATCTCGTCGGCCTGTTCGATCGCCTGCTGGGCGGCCTCCTGCTCCCCGAGTTCTTCGAGGGCCAGCGCCTTCTCTTCGAGGATGTCGGCGTTCCGCATCCCCAGCCGGAGGGCGTTGTCGAAGGCGTCGACGGCGTCCTCATACAGCCCGCGCTCCGAGAGGAAGAAGCCCCGATTGTACCACGCCTGCGGGAACCGTGGGTCGACCTCGACGGCGCGCTCGGCGTGTTCGAGTGCCTCCTCGGTCCGGCCGTACTCCCACAGCGCGTAGGCGAGGTTGGTCTCGGCACTGGCGGCGTGCTCGGAGTCGTCGTCGATCCGCAGGGCCTCCTCGTAGGCGCCGATGGCCTGGTCGTACTCCTCGAGTTGGGCGTGGGCCGCGCCCTTGTTGACCCACGCCTCTTGGGCGTCGAGGCTCTCGTCGTCGGCGAACCGCGCGGCGCGCTCGAAGGCTTCGGTGGCCTCCTCGAAGCGCTTGATTCCCATATACGAGAGGCCGACCTCGATCAGTTGCTCGACGTCGACGTCGTCGGCCGAGATGTTGTGTTCGTCCAGGATGTCGGTCAGCGCGTGTGAATCCACCGGGTCGACCTGCGAGGGATCGCCCGCGAGGTCCTCGGGATCGAGGCTGAACTCCGCGTAGTCCTCGTCGATCCCCTGGCCGCGGGAGAACTCGTGGCCGTCCCGCTCCGGATCGTCTGTCATGGATGGGTTTGGGAGCCGTCTCTGGTAAGGGTTGCGTCGACGGAGCTCTCGTCACCGGACCGTCGTCACCGGCACCGGCGAGCGCTGGAACACCTTCCGGGCGACGTTGCCGATCAGAAAGCCGCGGGCCACGGCTTCGCTGTGTTGGCCGTGGCTCCCCATGACGACCGTGTCGTAGTCGGCGGCCCGAATCACGATCGCTCGCGCCGGATCACCGACGTCGACGACCGTCCGGATCTCGGCGTCGTGGTCGGCGGCGAGACTCCGGGCCCGCTCGAAGACCGGCTCGGCGCGCTCTTGGGCCGCCGCGTCGACGTCGTCTTCGAGGGCGAGACTGACCGCATCACCCATCATCATCGTCGCGCCGCCGACGACGTGGACGACGGTGATCTCGGGGTCGACGCAGGTTTCGATGGCGTATTCGAGCGCGCGCTCGGCCAGTCCCGAGTTGTCCATCGGGACGAGGATACGGGTGACCATACGACTGCCACGGCCCCGAGGCCCATAACCGCAATTGCCGCCGAAACCGCGTGTCGACCGATTACCGAGCCGCTGCTCGAAGCGGATGATCAGCGGCGTTGGTGTTGCTGTCGGTACTGCAGTACGGCCTGTTCTTTCATTTTGGCCTCGATCATCACGTCGACCGCGTGGCCGTCGGTGTCGATCGGTCCCTGCACGTAGTCCGAGTGGTTCCGCGGCGAAACCGAGGGGTCGGCCTCGTGGAGCCGCCGGGATTCGCTGTAGTGGATGATCGGTCGCACGTCGTCGGGCCAGGTGTCGACGGCCAGCTCCAAGGCCTCTCGCCCGGTGAGTCCGCGGTCGGTGAACTGGTGGTGGAGCGCGTCGTAGACGACGGGCATGCCGATCTCGTCGTGGACGGACTCGACGAGTTCGGGGACGCTCCACAGCGACTCCTTGTCGTCGTTTTCGACCGTGAGGCGGTCCCTCACCGCGGCTGGGAGGCGGTCGACGGCCTCGCAGAACCGCTCGGCGGTGGCCTCTTTGTCGCTGTAGTGGGCCCCGATGTGAATGTTGATCGAGTTGTACGGGGTTCGGGAGAGGCCCATCGCGTCCATCAGGTCGCCGTGGCATTCGAGGTCGACGACCGCGTTGTCGACCACGGAGTCGGTGGGACTGGCGAGTTTGACGAAGTGACTCGGGTGGAAGGTGAGCCGCAGGTCGTGGCTGTCGGCGAACTCGCCGATCTCGGCGAGGAGGTCGAGGACCGTCTCGCTGTTCGGGAGGTCTTCGAGGTCGTACTGGCTGTACCACGGGATGAGGTCCGAGGAGATGCGGTAGAACCGGATGTCGTGGTCGACGTTCCATTCGATGATCCGTCGCACCCCTCGACAGTTCTGCTCGGCGAGTTCACCCGCATACGCCAGCCCTTTCTTCTCGAAGGTCGCTTTCTGCATCCCGCGGTTCGTTCGGACATCCTCCTCGCGGAGCGTGCGGTTCAGTGCGGCGTAGCCGAACTGTGGTATCGCGTTCGTACGCTCGTCCGAATATGTAGAATCAGTCGACACGGTCTGTCTCCTGTAGGTTCTCGCCGGCTGTATGCGTTCCGTTCGGGGTTACACTCGGACCTGTTTTCACTTTCAGTCCACAGTTGGCGCTCTTTTATATCCCCGTGGAGCATAGCCGATGCAATGGCCACACAGTCAGATATCGAGGGGCTTCCGGGCGTCGGTCCAGCAACGGCAGACAAACTCGGCGAGGCGGGATTCGACACCTACGACGGCCTCGCGGTATCGAGCCCGCGCGAGTTGGCCGACGCCGCCGACGTCGGGCAGGGCACCGCCGCCGACATCATCAACGCCGCCCGCGAGGCGGCGGACGTCGGCGGCTTCGAGAGCGGCTCTGCGGTGCTGGAACGCCGCAACGAGATCGGCAAGCTCTCGACGGGCGTCCCCGCCGTCGACGAGCTGCTCGGTGGCGGCGTCGAGTCCCAGTCGATGACCGAGGTCTACGGCGGCTTCGGCGTCGGCAAATCCCAGATCAGCCACCAGCTCGCGGTGAACGTCCAACTCAGTCGGGACCACGGCGGCCTCGACGGGCGGGCCGTCCTGGTCGACACCGAGGACGCCTTCCGCCCCGAACGGATCGACGACATGGTCCGCGGGCTCGACAGCGAGATCATCCAGAGCGAACTCGACCACCGCGGGATCGAAGGCACGCCGGACGACACGGCGGCGATGGACGCGCTGGTCGAGGATTTCCTCCGGTACATCCACGTCGCCCGCGCATTCAACTCCGACCACCAGATGCTGTTGGCCAAGACTGCCGCGGATCTCGCCAGCGAGTACGCCGAAACCGACCGGCCGGTCCGACTCGTGGTCTACGACTCGCTGACCGACCACTTCCGCGCGGAATACGTCGGCCGCGGGGAACTCGCCGCCCGCCAACAGAAGCTCAACCGCCACATCCACGACCTGCTGCGGATCGGCAGCCTTCACAACGCCGCCATTCTCGTGATGAACCAGGTCCAGAGCAACCCCGACTCGTATTTCGGCGACCCGACCAAGCCGGTCGGCGGTAATATTCTCGGTCACGCCTCGACGGTCCGAATCTACCTCCGCAATTCGAAAGGCACCAAGCGCGTCGTCCGACTGGTCGACGCCCCCAATCTCGCCGATGGCGAGGCGATCATGCGGGTCGAAGGTGGCGGACTGAAACCCGAATAGCGCGGCCTCCAGCCGCGGTGGTCACATATTGACGTCTTCGATGTGATCGGAGACGACCGCCTGCCCTTTGGCGGTGAGCTCCATAGCGCCGTCGACGTCGCGGATCAGCTCCTTGTCGCGGAGTTGGTCGAGGATGATTTGGGTTTCGGTGACATCGCCGGTCAGCAGCTGGCTGAGGTCGGCTCGTCCACCAGCACTGTAGAGGGTGACCAGTGCCTCGATCTGTTCTTCGGTGAACTCGAGGTCTTCGAGCTCCTCCATCAGCTCGCTGTACTCGATCTTGAGGAACCGCCCCAACAGGTTGAGCTTGCGGTTGTTGGGGAGGGTGATCACCGAGGTCAGCGTCGTCCCCTCGGAGGCGTGGTCGACCGACAGCGCGGGGCGGATCTTCCCGCCGAGATCGCGTTTCTCGCGGCTGAAGCTGGTCACCGAGCCGAGGTCGATCTCGAAGTCACTGCCACTGCCCTCCAACCGGAGGGTTCCCTCGCGGAGCTTGAGCTTCATCTTGCGATCGCTGGCGTCGGTGACACGTCCGCCACGTTTGGCGGGGTGTTTGACGATCACCGTCTGGCCGCTGAGCAGGACCTTGAAAAACACCGTCTTGAACCGCTCGACGTTCTTGCCTTTCCCCTCGATGATCACCGTCCGCTTGCTGTCGCCGTCGTTGTAAGCGATGGTGACGGTGTCGTTGAAGAACTCCGCGAGAGCCGGCGGGACCGTCCCGAGGTTGGTGTCGATGACTTTCGACAGCGGGACCGTGGTCTTGAAATCGTCGGTGGCGAGGACGAGTTGCGTGTGGCTCAACAGGATGCGCCCCGTCACGGGTTCGGCTGTCCCCACGTCCGCCGTGTGGAAGCGACCGACGAAATCCGCCACCACTGTCTCGCTCATTGTTCCCTTTTGTTTGTTGTGACCTCTTGACTGTTTCGCGCCGTCCGAGTCGTTCATATTTAAATTTTCGGACGAATCGTCGTTCGGGACCGTGTTTTCGGCCGATCGTGGTTTCGGCCTGCCGAATGACTGAACAGCAAACTCTAATGGGATGGGTGTCCAACCGGAAACTGATGCCCACGGTAACCTACCTAAACTACGAAGTACTCGACGACGAAGGCTGGGAGATGGACGACGACGACCTCTTCGAGAAGGCCGAAGACGCCGGCCTCGGCGAGGAGGATTTCGGTTCGCTTGAGGTCAACGAAGGCGAGTACATCCTCGAATCCGCCGAGGCACAGGGCTTCGATTGGCCCTTCTCGTGCCGCGCCGGTGCCTGTGCGAACTGTGCGGCGATCGTCAAGGAAGGCGACATCGACATGGACATGCAGCAGATCCTCTCCGACGAGGAAGTCGACGAGAAGAACGTCCGCCTCACCTGTATCGGCAGCCCCGCTGCCGACGACGTCAAGATCGTCTACAACGCCAAGCACCTCGACTACCTGCAGAACCGCGTTATCTAACGTCGGCTGCACCCCGACCTGCCATTTTTTAACCGCTACTGAGCGACTGCGCTCGTGGTCGACTCTTGGGGGCCAAGCGGGGATCGAAGATCGCGCCACGTCGCCGTAATCGTCTCGTCGACGCCTTCGATGTCGATTTCGAACGTGTCGCTGTCGGCATCGTGTGCGGTAACCGAACCGTGGACACCGTGATACTCGTAGGCGAGCGCGCTCTCGCGGGTGATATCGATCCGGATGCGGTCACCTACCGCGTACACGGGGCCGGTGTCGGCGACATCCGACTGCCAGTCGAGTTCGTGGCCGCAGTCCGGACAGAACCCCGTTTCGTACGACGAGCCCTCGATAAACCCCGACGCCATAATCGAGGCCGGCAGCGCGAACAGCCCGATCCCAAGGATCGCAACCATACTGCCGATCAGTTGGCCGACGGGCGTAATCGGGGTGACATCCCCGTATCCCACGGTAGTCAGTGTGACGACACCCCACCACATCGTGCCGGGGATCGACGGAAACGCCTCGGGTTGGGCGGCGTGTTCGGCGAAATACATCAACGACGAGGCGACGACCAACAGGATCAGATTCCCCGTCATCGCCACGGCGAGCTGGCCGCGTTTGAGATAGAACACCTGGCTAAACGCCTGCATCGACTCGCTGTACCGCACCAACCGAAACAGCCGGAGAAACCGGATCAGCCGCAGGGCGCGCAAAAACCGGAGATCGGCAACCCCACCGAAGACGATAATGTAGAACGGCAGGATAGACAACAGATCCAACACCAACAGCGGTCGACTCGCAAACCGGAGTCGCCCGACGACCGGCCGGTCATAGGGTGCGCCGGCTTCGGTTGCACTCCAGACGCGCCCGAGATACTCGACGGTGAAGACCGCCACCGAGATCGCCTCGAAAACGAAAAAATACGTGCTGTAGGACGCATAGATCGAGTCGACGGTCTCGATCGTTACCGACAGGACGTTTAGCAAAATAAGCGACATAATACACCAGTTGACCAGTTTCCCGGTCCCGTCGGCGTGGGTTGGATCGAGTAGCTGGCGTGTCCGCGCTCGCGCCGACGATATATTCATTTACCAACTGAAAGATATAGAAGTAATTATAATTTGCCACTCAATGATATTGCCGTATTCAGGCCCTGTATAGTTGTTTTATTGAAGGATAGGATAACCATAGTAGTTATATATACTCTCAATGATGAATAGACACGCCGAACGGTAGTCCGGTTCGACTGCGGTGTTTCCGTGGTCCGTACTACTGTTATGAGACATCCATGTGTACCAGTATCTTCAGTAGTCGTGGGTTCCGTCCGGAATCCACCGAGTTGTCCAACAGCACACCGAGCCACCGGTCGATTTCCGGTGGCCGATGAGTCCTCGTTGGCTGTCGGTGTCGATCGCCGTGGGTTGTCTCTTTGTCGTCTTTTCAGGTGGTGTAACCGCCGAGCCGTTCGTCGACCTCGATCCCGACACCGATCTGGACGGCGATGGCACCGCGACGAACCCCTACGAAATCTCCAACGCCTCCGAACTGCAGGCGATGGGCGGGAACCTGAGTGCGAACTACACACTGGTGGGGACGATCGAGGCAGCAAATACGTCCGCATGGAACGGCGGAGCCGGCTTCGTGCCGATTGGCAACGACACCCA
This sequence comes from Halohasta sp., assembly GCA_046482755.1. GTDB lineage: Archaea > Halobacteriota > Halobacteria > Halobacteriales > Haloferacaceae > Halohasta. The sequence continues at coordinate 29,298 of JAWOEO010000037.1, forward strand.
CCGGTTTACGGGGACGTTCGATGGCAATGAGAAGATGATTCGGGACCTCGCTATCAATCGGACCACCGACAGCCCGGTCGGACTGTTTGGTGCCGCTGACGGTGCGGTGATCGAACGGGTCGGTCTTGACGATGTCGACATCGTTGGCAACGCCTCCGCCGGCGGGACCATCTTCGTCGGCGGGCTGGTCGGCAACCTGAGCGGCACCATCACCAACAGCTCGGTCACCGGTAGCGTCACCGGCAGCGACACCGCCGGCGGGTTGGTCGGCAATCTGAACGGCACTGTCACGGACTCGTCTGCCAACAGTTCGGTCGACGGCGGCTCCCGGGTCGGTGGCCTGATCGGCTTCAACGCTGACGGCGAGATCGAAACCTCGTATGCTGTTGGAGAGGTCGACGGAAGCAACTCGGCGACCGATCCTGGCGGCTTGGTCGGCAACAACACTGGTACTGTAAAAAACTCCTACTGGGATACCGTGTCGACCGACCAAGATGCATCTGACGGTGGTTCTGGCCTGACAAAAGACCAGATGACTGGTCACGACGCCACTGCCAATATGGACGGCTTCGAGTTCTACGACCACTGGATTCCAACTAACGAAGACTATCCCGTGTTGACGTGGGAGTTTTTCGCCGAGTCGACTGGCGATGGGACCGAACAGAATCCGTACCGCGTCGGCGATAGCTACGGACTACAGGCGATTGACGCTGATCTCACTGCGAACTACACGCTTTCGGGCACCATTGATATGAGCGAAACTGCAGCATGGAACGATGGGGCCGGTTTTGAGCCGATTGCCAACGGGTCGTCGTTCAGCGGCTCAATAGACGGTGAGGGTAATACGATTAGTGACCTCCCGATTAACCGTTCGTCGACAGAAAGCGTTGGGTTGGTCAGCTTTACAGGAGACACGAGTACGATCTCGAACCTCACAGTAACCAATGCGACCATCTCAGGGCATCGAAGCGTCGGGACAATCGTGGGAACAAACAGTGGGACCGTTTCTGGAGTTCACGTTTCGACAACTG
>JAWOEO010000115.1:0-7133 GCA_046482755.1 Halohasta sp.
TGGGACTCCGGGAGGCTGGCCACCCACCGCCCGTTGACGCCGATCCGAATCCGGCTGCCCGCCTGACTCAGATCGAGGGCGTATCTCTCGCGGCCAGCGACCCAGAGGTGTCCTTTCGCGCGAACGATGGGGTCCGGAAACGAACCGAGCCACGCGTGGAACCGCTCGGGATGCAACGGCCTGAAGCGCTCGTAGACGACGGCGTCGACGCCGAACTCCGCGGGCGGATGGAGATGGTCGTGGTCATCGCCATGACTATGCCCATGTGCATCACTGTGGTCGTGACCGTGGGCATTGTCGTCCCGATCATCGTGATTGTCGTTCTTCGCTCGCTGGTCGGCGAGCACCTGTTTCCACCGCGGCGAGTCACTCCGCTCGGGATCGAACCGCCCGGTTCCGAGCACCGCCTCGGGTGCGACCTCGCTTTCGGTCGTCCGGACCACGTCGACGCCGGGGTGCAGCGTCTCGATGACGCCCTCGACAGCCCTGCGTTCGCTCCCGGTGACCAGATCACACTTGTTGAGCACCACCACGTCACAAAATTCGACCTGGTCGACCAATAGCTCTGAAAGCGGGCGGGTTCCCTCCACGATGGGGGTCAGCGGCTCGCGGTCGACGAACGCCCGGTGGAACTGGGCGGCGTCGACGACGGTGACGACCGTATCGAGATCGTAGAGCACCGAGGCGCGGGCTGGCGAGACGAATCGCCCCGCGATCGGGGCCGGGTCGCTGATCCCCGAGGCCTCGATCACCAGATGGTCGAACGACTTCTCCATGGCCAGCGAGATGAGCTCACGATCCAGTTCGCTCTGGAGCCCACAGCAGATACAGCCGTTCGACAGCTCGGTGACGCCGTCGTCGATCGAGAGCTCCGAGCCGTGCTCGATGAGTTCGGCGTCGACGTTCACCTCACCCACGTCGTTGACCAGCACCGCAATGTCGTACTCGTCGCCGCCGGCAGTGAGCAGATGGTTGACCAGCGTCGTCTTGCCGGCTCCGAGGCCACCGCTGAGGATCGTCACCGGCAGCGGTTCGTCGACCGGCATCAATCGTCGGCCAAGGCGAGTTCGCGCTGGTCGTCAGGGCCGAACGGATCGGGGTACTGGCTCCAGTCGTCGGCCATTTCGGCATCCGACAGCAGACTGTCGTTCAGTTGGTCGACCAGCCGCTCCTCGTCGTACTCACGGCCGATGAACACGAGTTGGGCACCCCGATCACCCCACTGGTCGTCCCAGTCGTCTTCGAGTCCGGGGCGGGCGGCGAAGTATCGCTCTCGTTCATCTTTGGGGAGCGTGGCGAGCCACTGCCCGCTTGGCCCGGCCCGGACCGACTGGCCCGCCTTGTCGAGTCCCATTGCGATGTCCTCGCGGCCAGCCGACCAGAAAAAGCCCTTCGCGCGGATGATACCGTCCGGGAGGTCGGCAAACAGGTCGGCGATCCGCTCGGGATGGAACGGCCGGTCGGTCTCGAAGACGAAGGAGTCGACGCCGTGTTCCGCGGCAGCAGCCTCGTGGTGGTGGCCCTCCTGAAGTTCGCGTTTCCAGCCCGCGGACGCGCTGGCGGCCTCGAAGTCGAACCGACCCGTATTTAGCAGGTCGCCGGGATCGACGGCACCATGTTCGGTCCGCACGATCGTCGCTCGCGGCTGGAGTGTCTGTAGGACGGCTTCGATCTCGTCGAGTTCGTCGTCGGGGACCAGATCGCACTTGTTGAGCACCAGCACGTCACAGAACTCGATCTGATCCATGAGTGCCTCCTCGGGGACGCGATTGGTCTGTGGGTCGACCGACTCGTCGGTGAGTGCCTGCCCCGATTCGAAGCCCTGCCAGAAGCTGTGGGCATCGAGAACGGTTACCATCGTATCGAGTTCGTAGACACCGGTGGGATCGAACTCGGCGTCCTCGAAGCCGCGGGCGAACGTCTGGGCGACCGGGATCGGCTCGCTGATACCCGAGGACTCCACCAGCAGGTAGTCGAAATCCCGCGCCGCGGCGAGTTCGCCGACCTGATCGAGCATGTCGCCGCGGAGCCGACAGCAGATACAGCCGTTCGAGAGTTCGATAATCTCCTCGTCGCCCGAGAGTTCGGACTCCCGTTCGACCAACTCGGCGTCGACGTTGACCTCGCCCATGTCGTTGACCACGACCGCGGCGTTCAGTTCGCGGTCGGTCGTCAGGACGTGGTTTAGCGTCGTCGTTTTCCCCGCACCGAGACTTCCGCTCAGGATCGTTACCGGAATCGGCGTCGAAGTCGGTTCTGACATGTGTGCGTTATGAAAGTAGTAGTCTAAATTAATAGTAGTTGTGTTTCGGGAGCTAATTTTTAATATAAGCCGGCTTGGACCATCAGGGGACGGGGCGCGACTCGCCGACGGTAATTCGACCGACTCCCGAAGCCAACACGTCGACGAACCGGCCTGTCGACGGCCGGCCACCGGCGTTTCGACTGGCATGAAAACGTGACAAATCCCGTGTTCGGCGGCGTATTTAATGAATAATCACGATTGAGAAGACATATCATATCGCATGTTGGTCACATCACACCGTGCTTTAAGACTGCAGAGTCGAAAGTACGAACGATGGGAACCCTAACCGAGCTATTCGCGCCGGAACGCATCGCCGTTGTTGGTGCGACCGCACGTGAGGGGTCGATCGGGCGGGCAGTCACCAGTAATCTGGTCGCGGATTACGATGGGACGATTATCCCGGTCAACCCCAACTACGAAGAGGTGCTGGATCTCCCCTGTGTGGACGAGATCGGCAAGGCCGATGCGGACATGGCGGTGATCGTCGTCCCACCGAAGATCGTCCTCCCGGCCCTCGAGGAGGCCGGCGAGGCGGGCGTGAGAAACGTCGTCGTCATCACCGCCGGCTTCGGCGAGACGGGCAGCGACGGGGCGAGCCGCGAGCAGAAACTCAAGGAGATCGCCACCGAGTACGACATGAACCTCGTCGGACCCAACAGTTTGGGCATCATGTCGACCCCCAACGGGATGAACGCCTCCTTCGGCCCCGAAAACGCCGAACCGGGCTCGATGTCCTTTATGAGCCAGTCGGGGGCGTTCATCACGGCCGTCCTCGACTGGGCCAACGACGAGGGGATGGGCTTCAAGGACGTCGCCTCGCTGGGCAACAAAGCAGTGTTGGACGAGACCGACTTCGTCGACCACTGGGGGACCGACGAGGACACCGACGTCATCATCGGCTATCTGGAGGGTATCTCCAGCGGGCGTGACTTCATCGACACCGCCCGCGAGGTCACCCAGGATACGCCGATCGTCCTCGTGAAATCCGGGCGGACCGACGCGGGCGCACAGGCCGCCTCCTCACACACTGGGACGATCGCCGGCTCCGAGCAGGCCTACGAGGCCGGGCTCGATCAGGCGGGTGTCCTCCGGGCCGAGTCGGTCCAGGATCTGTTCGATGCCGCCCAGATGCTGGCCAACCAGCCCGTCCCGGAGAACAACGATATCGCCGTCATCACCAACGCCGGGGGGCCGGGGGTGATGTCGACCGACGCCATCGGTGACTCCGACTTGGAGATGGCCACCTTCAGTCAGGAGACCCTCGATACCTTCTCCGAGCAGTTGCCGCCGGAGGGCAACATCTACAACCCGGTCGACATCGTCGGCGACGCCGACGTCGACCGGTTCAGCGAGGCGCTGGATATCGCACTGGCCGACGAGAACGTCGGCTCGGCGATGGTGCTGTCCTGTCCGACGGCAGTCCTCGACTACGAGCAACTGGCCGAGGAAACCGTCACAATGCGGGAGAAACACGGCAAGCCCGTGGCGGCCTGCTTCATGGGCGGCGAGAGCGTCGACGCCTCGGCCGACATCCTCACCGAGGCGGGGATTCCGAACTACTTCGATCCCTCCCGAGCCATCGGCGCGCTCGATTCGCTCTGGGAGTACCGCCAGATCCAGCGCCGCGGCTACGAGGCCCCCGCCGACTTCGACGTCGACCGGGAGGCCGCCCGCGAGATCCTCGAACGCGTCGAGGACCGGCCGGACAACCGGCTGGGCGTCGAGGCCATGGGCCTGCTTGAGGCCTACGGGATCCCGATGCCCGACAGCGAGATCGTCGACGCACCCGAGGATGCCCGCGAGGTCGCCGAGCGGATCGAGGGTGATGTGGTGATGAAGATCGTCTCCCCCGACATCCTCCACAAGTCCGACATCGGCGGCGTCAAAGTCGGGGTGAGCGACGACGAGGTCGAAGACGCCTTCGAGGACCTCATCACGCGGGCGCGAAACTACCAGCCCGACGCCAACTTGCTGGGTGTGCAGGTCCAGGAGATGTCGGATCTCGACGCCGGCACCGAGACCATCGTCGGGATGAACCGCGATCCGCAGTTCGGCCCGCTGATGATGTTCGGCCTCGGCGGCATCTTCGTCGAGGTCCTCGAAGACACGACCTTCCGCGTCGCGCCGGTCTCGGAGACCGAGGCCCGCGAGATGACGGAAGAAATCAAGACAGCGCCGCTCCTACGTGGCGCACGAGGACGAGACCCGGCCGATGTCGACGGGATCGTCGAGACCATCCAGCGGCTCTCGCAGTTGGTCGCTGACTTCCCGGCGATCATGGAGTTCGACATCAACCCGCTGGTCGCAACGCCCGACGGCGTCGACGCCGTCGATATCAGACTCACCGTCGACCCTGAAGAACTATGAACACGCTACTCATCACCGCAACGGAAGAAAGCACCGGCAAGACCGCGATCTCCCTCGCACTGGCGACGCTCGCCCACGAACGGGGACAGTCGGTCGGCTACATGAAACCCAAGGGGACCCGCCTGCAGAGCAGCGTCGGCAAGACGCTCGACGAGGACCCCATGCTCGCCCGCGAACTGCTGGATCTCGACGCCGAAATGCACGAACTCGAACCCGTGGTCTACTCGCCGACGTTCATCGACGGCGCGATGCGCGGCCAGGAGGATCCTGCCGAACTCCGCGAGCAGATCCGCACCCAGTTCGACGGCCTCGCCGAGGGCCGTGACCTCATGGTCGTCGAAGGCGGCGGTTCGCTCACGACTGGCGGGATCGTCGACCTCACCGACGCCGAGATCGCCGCGTTGCTCGACGCCGAGGTGCTGTTAGTCGCCGACTACAGCCAGCCGGCCGACATCGATGGCATCCTGGCGGCAGTCGACAACCTCGGGGAGAACCTCGCGGGGATCGTCTTCAACCGGATCGCCGACACCGCCTTCGAGGAGCTCAACAGCGACGTGATCCCGTTCCTCGAAAGCAAGGGGATCGAGGTCTTCGGCGCGGTGCCACAGGAGACCGATCTGGCGGGCGTGAGCATCGCCGACCTCGCCGACGAACTCGGCGCGGATACCCTGACCGACATCGAGACCGACGCCGTCGTCGAGCGGTTCCTCGTCGGCGCGATGGGTGGCGACGAGGCGCTGCGCTACTTCCGGCGGGCACGGGATGCGGCGGTCATCACCGGCGGCGACCGCTCCGATATCCACACCGCCGCGCTGGAAGCCTCAGGCGTCAAATGCCTCATTCTGACCGGCGGTCACCGCCCTTCGCCCGCAATTTTGGGGCGGGCCGCCGAGGCCAACACGCCGGTACTCCAGATCAACACCGACACGCTCACCGCCGTCGAGCGCGCCGAGTCGGTCGTCCGAAGCGGCCGCACGCGAGACCGGCGCACGGTCGAGACGATGGCCGATCTCCTCGGCGAACGCGTCGACGTCGACGCGCTGATCGGCGAGGCCGACGCCGAGTAGTCGGAACCGCCCAATCGATTTATCGAGCAGATAAGCTCCTGATCGTTAGTTGCCGAGTACTATTATATGGTCGACCGGTCCCGATTGCAGAGTAGCATCGTCTACGGCGGAGTCGTCGCGTTCGGTCTTGCCGTGCTCGTCCCGGATCCCACAGGTGCGGCGTTCGTGTTTCTCTTTCCGATCCTCACGCTCGCGGCGGCACTGATTCTCTACAGGACCGGCTGGTTCGTCGCCGAGTGAGACGCGTCGATCAGTGATCCTCGTAGGCCAAGTTCATCAGCCACTGCGAAAAGGAGTCGCTGCGGGGGTTGACCTCTTCTTCGCCGATAAACGGCGAGAGCATGTCGCCGGCCATCAGCAGCCGGAAGTCGAGATCGCGGGCGGCGGGTTCGAGATAGTAGGTGTTGTGGCCGCTGTAGACGGTTTCCTCGCGTTTGATCAGTCCCGAGTCGACCAGCGCCTCCGCGATACGGCTCCCCTTCCGGGAGGAGACATCGAGTTCCTTCCAAAAATCGCTCTGGTGGATCCCCCCTGTCTCACGAATGAGTTCCAGCCCGCGATACTCGTCCTCGGAGAGACTGTCTTCGATCTCGGCGGCGCTCATATGCCCCATCTCGGGTCGCAAGTCGTTTAACAGTTTAGGAAACGCGGCCGTCGTTCTCGGCGTCGACCCGCTCGAAGTCGGTCCGGCAGGGCGGGCCGTCGGCGAACCAGTAGCGGCCGACCGCATGCCCGGAACCGGATTCGAGGCTGATCAGCGACGCCGACCGCGTGCCGAACCCGTCGCCGTGGACACAGACGCCGTACTCGTGGTCACCCAGCGCTGCGGCCGCCCGGTCGAGCCAGTCGGTGGCCGTCTCGCCCGGCTCCGGTTCGAGTGTCACTCGGAGTTTCCGCGCGTTGGTCGCCTGCTGGCGGCCGGCGTCGGGACGCGTCTCGGGCACGAAGAACTCGCCGTCCGCGCCGACGTTGACGACGACGTGAATCCCGGGCTCGAAATCGCTCACCGAGAGCTCACCGTCCCATTCGATGAGGACGGCGCGTTCGGTATCAGCGACGACGAGATTACATCCCGCATAACGATGTCGAGTTACCGACGCCCGAACGTGGTCGACGGCTTCGTCGGTCGACTCACAGCCGAGACAGTCGGCGACGAGCTGACCCCGCGAGCGCTCGCCCTCGCGGTCGACCCACCGGTTGGTGATCCCGACGAACAGCCCCGCCTCGTTGTAGCCGATCCACGTCCCGCCCGCAGTGCGGTCGCGGGGTGCGATGGCGACGGGCTCCTCGTGGAACCGACCGGGCGGATCCGAGGGTCGACCCAGCGCTTCGTCACGGTTGGCGGCAACGACAATCGGCGCGTCGGGCAGCGTTTGCCAAACGAAAACGAGTGT
>JAWOEO010000139.1:0-5700 GCA_046482755.1 Halohasta sp.
CCACACATAACGGCACCACACACCACTTGTGCGCCTTCGACATCCTCCCCGCCGGACAGTCCTCTCAGCGGAACCTGAAGAACGACTAAATGGACATCGCCCCTACCACAACCATGACCACAGACACGGATCTGGTCGTTATTGGGGCTGGATCTGGCGGCTACACTGCCGCGATCCGCGGCGCACAGAAGGGGCTCACCGTCGCGCTGGTCGAGCGCGAAACGGTCGGCGGCGTCTGTCTCAACCACGGCTGTATCCCCGCCAAGGCGCTGATCCATGCTGCGGGCTTCCAGCGGGACATCGACCACTGGAACGCCCTCGGCATCGAGACCGGTCCCGTCGACGTCGATTATCAGGCCATCCAAGCGTGGAAAGACGAGGTGATCGACCGCCTCGACCGACAGGTCCTCGAAAGTCTGGATCATTATGGCGTCGACCTGATCGAGGGAACCGCCCGCTTTGGTGACTCGTCGACCCTCCAGGTCGAGACCGATGGCGACACCGAATCAATCGCCTTCGAGACGGCGATCATCGCCACCGGCTCCCAGCCGATCGAGATCCCCGGCCTCGAATACAGTCAGGATCGGGTCATCTCCTCGCGGGAGGTCCTACAGGTAGAGACGGTTCCCGACGAGATCGTCGTCGTCGGTGGCGGCTACATCGGGATGGAGGCGGTCACCAAGTTCTCCAAATTCGGCGCACGCGTCAAGATCGTCGAGGCGCTGGACCGCGTGCTGAGCGAGTTCGAAGCGGAGATCGTCGACTCGATTCAGGAGACCAGCGGGATGTACAGCGACGACATCTACACCTCGACGCTGGCCCGAGGCGTCGAGTACGACGACGATGGCACTCCCGTTTTGCTGGCCGAGAAGGACGGCGACGAACTCCGCCTGTCGGGCGACTACATCGTCGTCGCCGCCGGCCGCGAACCCAACTCGGCCTACGACCAACTGGGGTTGGACAGTACGGACGTCGACCTGACCGACGACGGCTTCATCGCGGTCGACGATCAGTGCCGAACGACCGACGATTCCATCCTCGCAGTCGGCGACGCCGCCGGACCGCCCTATCTGGCTCACGTCGCCTCCCACGAAGGCAAGGTCGCCGCTGCGGTGGCCGCCGGTGAGGACCGGGCCGTCGACACCGAGTACATGCCGACGGTGATGTACACTGACCCGGAGGTCGCCACCGTCGGGCTCTCGGAAGCCGAGGCGAGCGAACGGTACGACCACATCCTGGTCGGCCGGGTTCCGATGACTGCATCGGGACGTGCGCTAACGATGGACAAAACCGAAGGCTATCTGAAGGTAATCGCCGACGCTGACGAACAGCTCCTCGGCGTGCGGATCGTCGGCCCGCGGGCCTCGGATACGATCGCCGAGGCGACCCTCGCCTTGGAGATGGACGCCTCGCTGGACGACATCGCAACCACGCTCCACGCCCATCCGACGTTCCCCGAAAACCTCGTCGAAGCCGCCGAAGCCGCGAAAAACGAAGCGATCCACACCCACTGAAAAGGGCGTTTTATCGGATCTCTTCGGCGATCGAAACCGCGTCGTCGACACTTCCGTCGACAACCACGCCGGTCGTCACCTCGTCGTCAGTCCAGAAGACGACGCTGCGGTCGTCGCGTTCGACGGTGGTCGCGTCCGCACCGTCGACGGTCACGCTCGTTCCCTCGCCCATCTCACCGAGGCGATCCTCCGCGCCGGTCGCCGTAATGACCTGCACGTCGCCGTCGTCGGTCGCGTACTGCTGGATCACGGCTTGGCCGTCGGCGGAACTGAACTCGGTGGCCTCCTCGAACTCGCCGTCGTCGTAGCTCGGCACCGCGAGGTCAGTTGCGGCTTCGAGGTCGTCGAACGACTCGTAGCTCGCAGTCGTCGTCACATCAACACGGTCTTCCGGCGGTTCGAACGTGCTGTCGTGGATCGAGACGTCGAACTGCTGGTCGGTCACCTCGATGGTCGTCTCGGTTTCTCCATCGGTGGCGGTCATCTGCAACACCCGCGAGTCCTCGGTCGACACCCAGACCGTCGCCGCCGTATCCTCGTACTTCTCGTCGGCATCGTCGGTCGGCGTCAGCTCGACGACGTAGGCTTCCTCGCCGTTGAGGTCGGTCGTGTCGACGAGTTCGGCGTCGACGTTCTCATCCGGGACGAAATCGTCCGGCTGCTCGTGGTCGGCGTACTCGCCGTCGGCCGGGATCTCACGCGCGAACGATTCCTCCTCACCGACGGCCCAGACGACCGAGCCGTTCGAGCCGACTTCCGAGGTCATATCGTCTTTCTCGATGACGAACCTGAATCGGTCGGGCTCGGCGAACGCGAAGTCGACGGTCGCTTCCTCGGTCTCGCTATCGTTTTCCACCGTCAGGTCGGCGCTGCCGGTCAGCGTCTCGGCGTCGTCGTACCGTTGTTCGACGCCCTCGAGGATCTCCTCGCCGGTGGGCTGGCTGTCGCCTCCGGGGAGTCCGGCCGCCGCGCCGGCGGCCACGAGGCCGACCACCACGACCGCGATAACCACTGCTGCCTGTCGACTGCTACCGGATATTCCCATTACTTCCTATTGGGGCTTGCAGCGTAAGTAGGTTGCTCCGACCCGCCTGTGGCGGCGAACGTTCATGCCCGCCGCCGCCCAAAGACAGCCGTGAGCGAATCAGCAGGCAGGCCGACCGACGCCGATGCGACCGTGGTCGTCGACGGCGTCACCAAACAGTACGCCGCCGGCACCACCGTCACCGCCCTCGACGAGGTGAGCCTCTCGCTGCCGCGGGGGTCCTACACTGCAATCATGGGCCCCAGCGGCTCCGGCAAGAGCACCCTCCTCAACCTCGTCGGCGGCCTCGACACACCCTCCGCGGGGCGCGTAACCGTCGACGGCCACGACGTCTCGACGGCCGACGAGGCCGAACGCGCCGCCATTCGAGGAACGGAGATCGGCTTCGTCTTCCAGACGTTCAACCTCATGCCGCGGCTCACGGCGGTCGAAAACGTCGCCCTCCCGCTCGTCTTCGACGGCTGGAGCAGGGAGGACCGTCGCCAGCGTGCACGCGAACTACTCCAAGACGTGGGGCTCGGCGACCGCGTCGACCACGTCCCCGCGGAACTCAGCGGCGGTCAGCGCCAGCGTGTGGCCATCGCTCGCGCACTGGCCCCGGATCCGGCGCTCATCCTCGCCGACGAGCCGACCGGTAACGTCGACACCGACACCGGCGCGACGATCCTCGACATCTTCGACGAGCTCCACGCGGCGGGCAACACCATTTTGCTCGTAACCCACGAGCGCCACGTCGCCGAGCGCGCCGAGCGGATCGTCCACGTCCAGGACGGCCACATCCGCACCATCGAAGACGTTGGGGAGGCCACGGATGGATAGCCGCGAGTCGCTTCGGATCGCCGTCCGGTCGATCCGGGCCCACAAACTCCGGTCGGCGCTGACGGTGATCGGCGTCGTCATCGGCATCGCCTCGGTCATCACCTTCGCCACCTTCGGCGCGAGCGTGCAAAGCGAGATCGTCGGCGACATCGGCGACAGCAGCGCCGGCAACATCTACGTCTTCGGTACGCCCGAGGACGAGGAGGGGTTCGAGCGGGCGGTCCAGCCCGTCTTCACCGAGTCGGATGTCGACCGCATCGGGGAAATCGAGGGCGTCGAGGCGGTCCTGCCGCGTGGCATCGTGCAGGTCGACTCGGTGAGACAGGGCAACGAAACCCTCGCCAGACAGCAGGTGACTGCGACGACGCCCGCCAGCATCACTCCCGACTCGGTCGTCGACGGGGAGCCGTTTACGCCGGGCGAACAGGAGGTCGTCGTCAACGAGCGCATGGCCACCGCCTTCTCCCAGAACCTCACCGCGGGGTCGACGCTGACGATGGACCTCCCAGATGGTGAAGAGCGCGAGGTTACCGTGACGGGCGTCGTCACCGGTACCCGCGGCGAACTCCCGGTCGGCCAGTTCGCCAGCCAGCCCCGGATCTTCGCGCCGGTCGACCCCTTCTACGAGTCGGTCGTCGAGAGCCCGAGCGCCGGCGTTCGCCAGCGGGCCTACCCGCAGGTGACCGTCATCACCGATCCGCGACGGATTCCCGAGACCAAAAGCGACATCGAGGCGTTCCTCGCCGCATCCGACGCCCGGCAGTTGTCGGCCGACGACACCGAACTCGTCGCCCGCTCGGGCAGCGACTTCGTCGACTCGATCAGCGACGTGATCGAACAGATCACCCGCTTCGTCACTGGGATCGGCGTCATCTCGCTCGTTGTGGGGGCAATCGGCATCGCCAACGTCATGTTGGTCAGCGTCACCGAGCGCACCCGCGAGATCGGGATCATGAAAGCCGTCGGCGCGCGCAACCGCGACGTGATGGGCGTGTTCCTGATCGAGGCGGGTCTGCTCGGTACGCTCGGATCAGTGCTGGGCGTCCCGCTGGGACTGCTGGTCGGCTTCGGGGCCACGCAGTACGCCGATGTCGGCTTTGCACTTGCGCTGGACTGGATGGCGCTGGCGGTCGTCGTCGGGGTCCTCGTCGGCGTCGTCGCCGGTCTCTATCCGGCGTGGCGGGCGGCGCGTGTCGACCCGATCGACGCCCTACGTCACGAGTAGCCGTCTACGTCCACTGGCCCAGCACGTGCATCGCCCCGGTTACCGCGGCGGCCACGGCGACGTCACGGCTCCGAAGGCCGACCATGCCGAGCAGCCCCGACCCCTCGGTTTCCTCACCGTCGTCTTCTTCTTCGGGTGGACTGCTTTGGGTAGCGTTGCCGTCGGTGGTAGTGACCTCCGTATCCTCGGATTCGGTCACGGTCAGCGTGCCGGTCCGTTCGTCGTCGTCGGTGCTGACGGTGTAGTCGTACTCGCCGGGCGAGAGGACGACGAACTCCTCGGAGAGGTCGAGTGTGGTCTCCTCGCCGCTGTCGAGGACGGTCGTCTGCTCGCGGACCGGCTCGCCGTCGACGGTGAAGTTGACGTTCTGTCGGTCGGCGATGTCGCCGGTGTTGGTGATCGTCGCGGCGATGTCGCCGAGATTTTGGCCGCGTTCGACCTCGACCGATTCGGGGAACTCGGTGACCTCGAAGGTCGCCGGGTTGTCGAGATCGTCGACGACCCGGACGCCGCGTTTGTCGAGCAGGCGGTCGTCGATCAGCCGGCCCTGCGAGTAGAACTCGACTTCGACCCGCTCGCCGGGCTCGAAGTCCGAGAAGTCCTCAGTGATCTCGAAGCTGCGGTCCTCGTCGATCTCGATGTCCTCGATCGTGATCACTTTGGGGACCGGCCGGTTGCTCGCCACCAACTGCATCTCGGCTTGCGAGCCCGGCGCGATATTCGTCTCTCCCGAGATGAGGCCGTCCTCCTCAGCGGGAACGATCAGCTCGTCATCCAGCGTGGTTTCGCCGTAGTCGATGTACGGCTCCTCGAAGGTGAACGAGTCGTTGGCGCTCACTGTCGTATCGCTGTCACCGAAGTACGGGAAGTGTTCGATCCCGTCGGTCTCGTCGACATCCGGATCGAACGGCTCGGGCTGCTCGCCGTTGATAAACGAGTAGTCCTGATAGACGTAGCGTTCGTCCTCAGGGGACTCGTAGGCGATCTCGAAGGTAAGCTCGTCGCCGTCGGTCGGTCGACCGTCGAACGCCTCGCTGTCGCGGGTGTCAACGATGAAGTACATCCCGCCGACAAGCGGGTCGGTGCCGATCGGATCG
>JAWOEO010000189.1:0-2726 GCA_046482755.1 Halohasta sp.
GGATCCCGTACTCCTCGAGCAGTTGTTCGGCCAGCGCGATGTTCCGACTACCGATACTGCCGCCGTTGGAACTGAACTGGATCATCTCGCTGCCGCCGACGATCCGGGCTTCCATGGCGTTACGGTCGGCTCCCGCGGCCTCCATCTCCTCGATCAACAGCGGGATGCCGGTGTCGACGAACTTCGCGGGCGTCGAGTCCCGCGCCTGGTCGACGGTCGGCAACATGACGTGAATCATCCCCGAGACCGTGTTTCGGGGGTCATAGAGGACGATCCCGAGACACGACCCCAGCCCGCTGGTGATCAACACCGTCTCGTCAGTCACGACAGCGTATTCGGCGATGCCGATCTTGCGTCGACCGGCGGGCTGGGCGTCCGTTTCAAAACGTTTCACGACTGAGTATGGCTCCGGTCGTCGACTCAGCCCTTCGCCGGCAGGGCCGACAGTGCCCGGGCGAGTTCGCGTTCGTTCGGTAGCGCATAGATGTCACACCGGCCCTGCCGGCCATCGATTTCGATCGTCGAGTCGATGACAAAGGCGTACTCCTGCTGTTTGCCGAGCTTGCCGACGACGGGACTCATGATCGACGACCCCATGTCGTGGACGAAGTTCGGCGGTGTGTGTTCGATACTCGTTCCCAACACGTTGGCCCAGCCGTCGATGAAACCGCTGGTCATGATGTTGCCCAACTCCTTGATCGCGCCCTCGGTCATCGTTCCGATCCCCTCCTCCGAAGAGTCGCCGGGCATCATCGAGCTGGCGACCGTCTGGGCCGACTCCTCGTCGAACAGCACGACGAGATAGCCGCTCGGCAACCCTTTGAGTTCGAAGACGACCCCGACAAAGCGGTCGTCGCCGACCTGCCGTGGGACGCCTTTCAGGGGCACAAACCGGAGCCGGCTCACGTCGACGTCGGTGTCGAGGCCGGTCATCATCCCGATCTGGCCGGCGGCGTTGCCCGCGCCCTCCTTGGCGAGGTCCTCGAAGGCGCTCAGCCGGTTGACCGGGATCTGGTTGCCCTCGTTGCCCGAGAGCAACTCGACGAACTGCCGGTACTCCGGCAGCATGTAGATCGAGAAATCGAGGTCGACGTCCATCGCTTCGAGCTTGCTCTCGAAGAGGAACACGCCGTGGGTTTTGGCGGCCTCGATGGCCTGATCCGGCAGGATCCGGGGGCCGACGGCCTCGGTGTACTTCGGCGGCGTCATGTTGATCGCCTCCCCGAGGTGGTTGGCCCAGCCGTCGATGAAGCCGCCGATCATGATGTTGCCCAGCTCGGTGACGCTGCTCTGGGCGAGTTCGTCGCTCGATCCGGTCGCCTCCAGGAGCAAGTCCTGCAGCATGAGCGCGCGTTCCCGCTCGAAGGCGAGGACGGTCTCGCCTTCGAGGCCGCCTTCGAGCCCGAGTTCGACGCCGACAAAGGATTTGCCGGTGAACGTCTCCGCGAGCACGTTCTCGGTGACGAGGCTCACGTCGGTGACTTCGACGTCCATCTGCACGCCCGTCAGCTGCGAGAGCGATCGGGCGGCGCGTTCGGCACCCTGTGAGGCGAGGTGGTTGAACTGCCCGAGCTCGCGGATGTCGACTTTCATATCAGGCAGGAATGACGTCGTTGATCGCTTCGAGCACGTTGGGTTTCTGGAACGGCTTGGTGATGTAGCCCGAGGCACCCGCCTTGATCGCTTCCTTCATTTTCTCCTCCTGACCGACGCTGGTACACATGATCACCTTCGCGTCGGGGTTTGCATCGGTGATCTCGTCGGTGGCCTCGATGCCGCTTCTGATCGGCATGACGATGTCCATCATGACGATGTCCGGATCGTGTTCGTTATACAAATCGACGGCCTCGACGCCGTTTTCGGCCTCTCCGACGATCTCGAAATCTGCCTCGAGGATCTCGCGGAGTAGGTTCCGCATGAACTCCGAGTCGTCGGCGATCAGCACACGCTTTGCCATATACCCAGTTGGCGCGTCCCCATTATCATAAACACTCCCCTACAGTTATCAGCGCTGAGAACAGAACTGCGGGACGTAACTCAGTCTTTCGATGGCGGCACGGTAAACGAGCCCTCCTTGCGGATCGCCCGCAGCAGATCCCCGATCGAGTCCTCGGGTTTGAGGCCGTACCGTTTGACCGTCGTATACGCGCTCTGGACGGGGTATTCGACGGCCAGATCGGTCCCCGCGAGGATGATTCCGAGGACCGCTTCGGGGTCGACCTCCTCGGTCGTCTGGCGGGCGTACCACCGCAGCAGGGTTTCGAGCGTCTCGCCGACGTCGTCGGAAGTCATCCGGCCGCGGTTGACCTGCCCCTCGACGTTGAGCGTGGCATCGAACCCGTAGTCGCCGTCGCCCTGGGTGAGTTCCTTGGCGAGGAACTTGCTGACGGTCTCGTTGGTAAGTTCGGCCGCCGGCGGCTCGACGGGCGGCTGATCGTGGGCCGCGAGTTCCGAGGAACGGGGGTGGTCCGCCGACCCGGACCGCCCCTCGGCAGGCTGCCGTCGACCTTCAGCCGGCGGCTGGCTACCGGCCGCCCGACCGCCGGTCGACTGCTGTCGACGGTCCGGCTGATCGCCGGCTGGCGGCTGCTGTTCCCGTGGAGGCGGGTTCTGATCCGGCTGTGGCTGGGTCGGCTGGCCTTGGTCCGGCGGGCGCTGATTCGGTTGCTGTCGAGTGGGCTGCTCTTGATTCGGCTGCCGCTGATTCGGTTGCTGCTGGGTCGACT
>JAWOEO010000202.1:0-7556 GCA_046482755.1 Halohasta sp.
GGCCCGCGAGGACGGTCGGCTCACCGTGATCGAGGGCGATGCCCTCGACGTCGACCTCCCCGAGTTCTCGGCGTGCGTCTCGAATCTCCCCTACAGCGCCTCCAGCGAGATCGCCTTTCGGCTCCTCCCGCTGGGCAAACCGCTCGTCCTCATGTTCCAGGAGGAGTTCGCCGACCGGATGGCCGCCGACAGCGGCGCTGATGCGTACGGTCGACTCTCGGTGAGCGCCCAACACTACGCCGACGTCGAGGTCGTCGAAAACGTCCCGAACACGGCGTTCGACCCCCAGCCGGCGGTCCAGAGCGCGATCGTCCGGCTCACGCCGCGGGAGCCCGACTACGAGGTCGACGACGAGACGTTCTTCCTCGATTTCGTGAAGGCGATCTTCACCCAGCGCCGGAAGACGATCCGCAACGGGATTCGGAACACGGCCCACATTTCGGGGCTTGAGGATCCGGATGCGGTCGTCGCGGCGGCCGACGAGGACCTGCTTCGGCGGCGGGCGGGCAACGTCGCGCCGGCGGAGTTCGCCACCCTCGCTGCGGTCGCTGCGGAGTACGGGTTCGCCGCGGGTGGTGAGTCGACCACAGATGGTGACTGAACTCTTCGGTGGGACCGGCGGCCTGCTGGCCGACAACGCTCAAAAGCTGTTGCTCACGGTCGGGATCATCGGTGGACTGATCGGTGTGAAACAGCTGGTCAACCGGTGGCGGCGGGGCCGGGAGGTCAGCTCGCGGGTCGCGCTGGCGATCTCGGCGGTGCTGGCGCTTCTCATCGCGGGCGGGCTTTCGTCGCTCGTGGCGGTCTGGGGGCTTACCGGCGCGTTGTACAGCGCCTACGAGGGCGTCGACCTCGGTCGACAGATCGCCAACGTCGTGCTGTCGGTGGTGATCCTTGGCGGGGCCTACGCGCTGTCGGACTTCCTCGGCCACCTGATCAAGGATCTGGCCGCCGAACAGCAGGCGATCTCCGAACACGAACGGGAGATCCTCCACCGCACCACCCAGATCACGATCTACGCCTTCGCCTTCCTGGTCGTCATCGGGTTGTTTACCGACAACATCGGGAGTCTGCTGGTCGGCGCGGGGTTCCTCGGGATCGTTGTCGGGATGGCCGCTCGCCAGACCCTGCGGGCGGTGCTCGCGGGGTTCGTGATCATGTTCTCCAAACCCTTCGAGATCGGCGACTGGGTCGTCGTCGGCGAGGACGAGGGCACCGTCACCGAGATCACCATCGCCAACACGCGCATCCAGTCGTTCGACGGCGAGGTCGTGATCGTCCCCAACGACGTGGTGACGAGTAACCCGCTCGTCAACCGAACCCGTCGGGGGCGGCTCCGCATCGAGGTCGACGTCGGCATCGACTACGAGGCCGACCCCGACCGGGCCGGCGAAATCGCCACCGATGCCGTCGACGGGGTCGACCGAATCCTCGACGTGCCGGCCCCACAGGTCGTCGGCAAGGAGTTCGGCGAGTCGGGCGTCGTCCTCGGCGTCCGGGGCTGGATCGACAACCCGAGTGCCCGACGGCGGTGGCAGGCCCGCACGGCGATGATCGCGGCGATCAAGCGGGCCTTCGAGGAGGAGGGAATCAAGATCCCGTTCCCGCAGCGGGAACTCTCGGGGCGTGCCGAGACGGGCGGCTTCCGGCTCGCCGACGGCGAGCAGTCAGTGCCCGAGGGCCCGGGCCGTGGCGGCGCGTCGACCCGAAAGGGTCAGGCCGACCCACGCGAGAGGGGCGACAATGACTGACTCGCAGGGCGAGGACTCCCGCTCGCAGTTGGCCGAGCGCCGCGGGCTCGATCCCGAGGTCTACCAGCCCGCCGAGGACTCGGGCCTGCTCGCGGAGGCCGCCGTCGACTCGCTGGCCGATCCGGGCGTTGTCCTCGAAGTCGGCACCGGATCGGGGTGGGTTGCCGAGCAGGTTGCTGGCGAAACGGGGGCTCGCGTGATCGGCAGCGATCTGAACCCCCACGCCTGCCAGCAGGCCCGCGACCGCGGCGTCGAAGCCGTCCGGGCCGACCTGCTCGGCCCGTTTGCCGACGACGCCTTCGACGCCGTCCTGTTCAATCCCCCGTACCTCCCGACCGACCCGGACAACGAGTGGGACGACTGGATGGAACACGCGCTGTCGGGCGGTGAGGACGGTCGACGGCTGATCGTCCCCTTCCTGCAGGACGTGGGGCGGGTGCTCGCTCCCGGCGGCGAGGTCTACCTGCTGGTGAGCAGTCTCACGGGATACGATATCGTCGTCGACCTCGCCGAGGAGGCGGGGTTTGCGGTCGACGAGGTCCGACAGGAGTCGTACCCATTCGAGGTGCTGTCGATCCTGCGGCTGCAGCCGGTCTAGCCCCCGGATTTCACGGCCTGAAACTGTGCACGGTGGGTTTTGGTGGGGTCCGATCATTCGTTCGTATGGACCGACAGTCCCACCACGACGACCCGTCGACGACCAGCCCTCATAGCGCCGACTCGATCGGTCGACGCCGGCTGCTGACCGCAGCCGGGACCGCCGCCGTCGTCGGACTGGCCGGCTGTGCGGGAGTGGCCAACTCCATCGCCGAACTCGCGCTGGGCGAGGTGAACCTGTTCAACGAGACGGGTCAGCAGATCGCCGGCTCGATCACCGTCACCGATCCCGAGGGGTCGACCGTCCTCGATGAGACGTTCGAGATCGAACCCGATAGCGACGACGAGGACGGCGAGGCCGACGAAACGGACGGCACCGAGAGCTACAGCGACGTCTTCGCCGAAGCTGGCTCCTACACCGTCGCGGCCGAACTCGACGACGACAGTGCGGTCAGCGGCGACGGCACGATCGAGACCGATCTCGACGTCGCCGACCCCGAGGAGGAACACATCATCGTCGTCTTCGGGGTCGACGACTTCGAGGGCGAAGCCGGCGCGTTCGTCATCGAGGAGTTTACCGATATCGGCGACCACGTCGACGACTGACGCGCCGACTCGCCACACTGGTCCGCCACGGCCGCTGATCGAACCGTGAGATTACTAACAAACATAATCTGTCTTAGTAAATATTAAGCGACCTCATCCCGAAGTCGCAGGTATATGACCGAACGTGTTGCGACGACACCGGGGCTGTTCCCGCTTCCCGATCCGGCGAAACAGGAGCTCTCGGATCTGAAGGGCCACCAGAAGGGCGATCTGATCTCCGGCACGGAGGGCGGCCAGATCGCGGCGGCCTACGAGGAGTATCGCGGCGAAGTAGTCGCCGAACAGCAGTCGACCGGGCTCGATCGGATCGTCGAGGGACAACTCCGGTGGGACGATATGCTGGCCCACCCGCTGACGACCCACGAGAACGTCGAGGCGAGGGGGATCGTCCGCTACTACGACAACAACAACTTCTACCGCGACCCCGTCGTCGAGGGCGACCTCACCTTCTCGGGCGACGTGGCCGACGAACTGGACGCCGCGACCGACCTCCTGAACGAGGGCGATGCCCTGCAGGCGACGCTGCCGGGCCCCTACTCGCTGTTCGATCTGGCGACCGACGAGCACTACGGCGACGACGGCGAGTTCTTTGAGGCTGTCGCCGACTTCCTCGGCGGCGAAGTCGACGCGTTCCCGGCCCACGAAACGCTGTTCCTGCTCGAACCCTCGCTCGTCGAGAACGCGCCCGACGAGGACCTCCAGGAGCAACTGGCCGAGGCCGTCGACGCCGTCGCCAGCCAGACCGACGCCGACGTGGTCGTCCACACCTACTTCGGCGCGCTCGACGAGAAGACCTACGCCCACCTGATGGATGCCGACGTCGAGGCACTCGGCTTCGATCTCGTCGCTGGCGACCGCCAGGACACCCTCTCGAACATCACCGAGTTCGGCACGAAGGACGCCGCCGCACTCGGCATTGCGGACGGTCAGAACACGCTCGTCGAATCCGCCGAGACGCTCAACGAGCGCGTCGACTGGTTCGAAGAGCAGATCCCGGTCCAGGAGTTCGATCGCCTGTATCTGTCGACCAACACCGAACCGTTCTATCTACCCGTGAACAAACACCGCGAGAAGCTCGCCGCCATCGCTGCGGCGGCCGCCGACAAGGAGGTAACAGCATGAGCCGACCCGCCGACAACCGCGCCCAGTTCCGCCCGGATGACCACCCCAACGACCACTTCCTGCTGACGACCGTCGTCGGCTCCTACCCCAAGCCCAAGTGGCTCAACCGTGCGGACGAACTCGTCGACGACCCCGACTCGAAGTTCGACGAGGAGGACCTGAACGAGGCCCACGACGACGCCGCCCGCCTCATCACCCACGAACACGAACGCTGTGGGCTCGACACCGTGGTCGACGGCGAGGTCCGTCGAAACGAGATGGTCGAGTTCTTCGCCGACCGGATCGACGGCTACGAGTTCAATGGCCCGGTGAAGGTCTGGGGGCACAACTACTTCGACAAACCCTCCGTGAGCGCGGAGGTCAGCTACGACGAACCGTGGCTCGTCGAGGAGTTCGAGTTCACGAGCAACGTCGCCAGCAAGCCGGTGAAGGTCCCGATTACGGGCCCCTACACGCTTGGCAACTGGGCGTTCAACGAGGCCTACGACACCGAGGAGGAACTCGTCTACGACCTGGCCGACCTCGTCAACATCGAGGTCGAGCGACTCGTCGAAGCCGGAGCCAAATACATCCAGATCGACGAGCCAGCACTCGCCACGACGCCGGACGACCACGCCATCGTCGGCGAGGCCCTCGAACGGATCGTCAGCGGGATTCCCGAAGACGTCCGGATCGGCCTCCACGTCTGTTACGGCGACTACTCGCGGATCTACCCCGAACTCAACGACTACCCAGTCGACGAGGTCGACCTCGAACTCTGCAACGGCGGCTACGAACAGATCGACGTCTTCACCGAGACGGAGTTCGTGCCGGATCTCGCCCTCGGCGTGGTCGACGTCCACACCGCCGAAGTCGAGTCGGTCGAGGAGATCAAGGAGAACATCAAACAGGGCCTGAAGGTCGTGCCGCCGGAGAAACTCACGATCAGCCCCGACTGCGGTGTCAAACTGCTGCCGCGGGAGGTCGCCTACGGGAAGATGGAGAACCTCGTGACCGCCGCCCGTGAGATCGAGGCCGAACTCGATGCCGGGGAGATCGACCTCGACGAGCCGCTGGCGCTCGCCGAGTAGCTACCCCCCAACTGCCTCGTCGGCAAGGACCGCAGCCATGAGTTTTCCCTCGCCGAGCCGCAGGTGTTGGTGGAACGTGGGCGGCGAAATGCCCAGCGTTTCGGCGATCTCCTCGCCGGAGGTCCCCCGCGGCCACTCGAAGTAGCCCGCCGCATAGGCCGTTTTGAGCACCGTTCGCTGCCGGTCGGTGAGTTCGTCGACCGTCGACGTCGTGGGCGAGGTGTCGACGGGGTCGGCGTGAATTTGTCGGCGGGCGAGCAGCTCGACATCCGAGACCGTCTCCTCTAGTGTCGTCAGCAGCTCGCGGACGCTGTCGCCCGCGGGGAGATGGACCGTGAGAACGCAGTCGCCGCCCTCGAAGACCGCGGCGTCGGTCGACCAGCCGTGGGCCGCGAGCAGGGCGGTTACACACTCGCCGGCAAGCCGGATAGCGACCCGAACCGCATCCGACGGGCCGCCGATAACCGTGAGTTCGGCGTCCGGTTCGCGGTCGACGGCGGCGCTGAGTGGCTCGATCTCCTCGTCGGTCGTCGTGCCGTACAGAACGTAGTCGCCGTCGGAGGCGACCGTCTGGGTCACTTCGACCCGCCAGTCGTCGGCCGACGGTGGCTGCTCGAAGCGGGCCGGAATCCGGAGGTCGACCTCGATCAGTTCGTCGCTCATCAGGGCCTGCGTCCGCTCGCTGGCGGCGATGGCGTGACCGACGACCGCGCCGAGTTGGGCGAGGATCCGCCGCTCGTCGGGGCCGAAAGCGGTCGACCGGTCGGTGGAGATACAGCAGACGCCGGACACCGTTCCGCGGTGGGTGATCGGCACGGCCGCGACCGCCTGCTCGGTGTAGGCCTCGCCGGACTCCTCACGCCAGTCGAAGGCCGGATCCGCGTGGATCTCGCTCGTCGTCTGTACCTCGTGGGTCCAGATCGCCTGCCGGACGACCGTCTCCCCGAACGGCCCCCCGAAGCTGCCGCCGATCCCGTCGATGCAGTCGCCCGCGCTGGCCCGGACCGTGATCGAGCCGTTCGACCCGTCGACCGCGCCGACCCACGCGCAGTCGTAGCCCGTCGTCTCGACGAGTGCCGAACAGACCGTCTCGTCGATCTCGGCCCGCGAGGACTGGTCGATGACGGCGTGAGTGACCTCCCGAATCGCCGCACTGAGGTCGGTGAGGGCTTCGAGATGCGCCAGTTCCTGTTCGTGCCGCCGGGCGGCGAGTTTGTACTCGGTGACGTTGATGTGGGCGACGACGGCGTGTCGACGCCCGTCGATGGTCGTCGGGACCGCCACCAGCAGAAACCAGCGCTGTTCGACCGGCGAGTGACAGGGGTACTCCAGCCGGAACTGCTCGCGGGTGCCAGCCAGCAGTTCCGCAAGCCCACGCCGGGTCTCGGTTGCCATCTCGGTCGACGACTGCGCACAGACTTCGAGGTAGTTGGTGCCGATGGTGTCGGCCGCCGTCCGAATGTCGTTCCGGCGGCCGAACTCGCGCCACGCCTGATTGGTCTGGACGATCGTCCCCTCGTCGTCCAGCACCGAGACGTTTACCGGGAGCGCGTCCAGCGATTCCCCCAACAGCTGTAGACGGCTCTCCATACGACCGGTTGGCTGGTGAGACGAATAACCGATACGACACGATTGGTTCGATTGGTGTCGACGTACCGATATTCAGCGACCGATACCGTCGACGTACCCGGCCGGAGCCGAAGGGCTATTCAGTTGGCTCGTGTAGGACGAATCGCGAGCCATGATGTGTCAGTACGGACCACACCGGGCCAACTCCTCGCCGGGCGATGGGCTAGCGACTTCGGACGAACCAGCACTCTCCGCGGCCCAGCGCCGCGAGTGGCGACGCTGGATCGTCGAATCCTTCGGCAGCGCCGACGCCGGCGTCGTCCCGGTCGACCATCTCGTCGACCTGATCGCCGAGCGAGAACCCGAGGAGACGAGTCGGTCGACCATCCGGGCGGCGCTGACCGAGACGGTGCTGACGGCGGTGGATCAAGAGACCGTCCTCGAATACGATGCCGACCGAAACCTGCTACTCAAATATAACTAGGCTCAGTACGCGCGTTCGTACTGCGGCGGCACCGCCACTGCGTCCTCGCGGCCCAACTGTCGGGCCGCATGCAGCGTGAAGTAGGGGTCCCGGAGGTGCTCCCGGCCGATAATCGCCATGTCGGCCCGCCCGTTGCGGCACAGCGCGTCGGCCTGCTCGGGGGCCGTGATCCCGCCGACCGCGCCGACGGCGACCTCCGCGTCGGTTTCGTGTTTGATCCGCTCGGCGTAGGGGACCTGGTAGCCCGGCCCGGTCGACGGGAGCTCCTGATCGGGATGGATGCCACCCGCGCTCACGTCAATGAAATCAGCGCCCGCGGCGGCCGCCCGGTCGGCGAACCGAACCGACTGGTCGACG
>JAWOEO010000220.1:0-4400 GCA_046482755.1 Halohasta sp.
GTCCGAATGTAGCCGCCACCGACAGCGATCACCAGCAGGTTCCGAACGCTCGCCAGCGCCGGGTCGACACCCGCTGCGAGGTCGATCCACGGCGGGCCGAGTGTGAGCACGGCGACCGCCGGCGCGGCCAGTAGGAAGGGTATAACGAACCGGTAGGCCCAGACTACTCGGAGCGGATTCGTGTCGGCAGCCGCCAGCGCGAGCAGCCCTGCGAGTCCTACCGCCACGCCGAGCAGCCCGAAGTAGGCGTCGTCGAGACGCATCTAGGCTACCCCCAGGAGGGTCCCGCCGAGTCGAAGCAGCCCGCCCCAGAGGAACAGTGCGGCCACGAGCGTGGCGAGCGCGCCGCCGACCACCCGGATGACGCCGCCGCTGGTCCGGCCCTCCTTGATCAGCATGGCGAACGTCGCCACACACGGGAAGTAGATGCTCACCATCACGACCGACATCACCGTCTGGAACGGGCTCATCGAGATGGCACTCAGCTGGGCGATGGCCAGGTCCTTCCGCATGAACCCCGCGATCAGGGCTGGCACCGTCTCCTCGGGAACGCCGAACCAGCCCGACAGCACCGGCTGGAGGACGGTCGCCAGCCAGTCGACGGCCCCGCCGAGATACAGCAGGTTGACCACCCCGACCCCCGCCAGCACGAACGGCACGGCCGAGGTCATGAAGCCGCGGATCCGCAGGGAGAGTTTGGTCGACACGTTGGTGAGCCGCGGCTGGCGCAACGGTGGGATGTCGACGGCGATCTCCGGGGAGGAACCCGGCACGAGCCGGTTCAAGATCGCCCCGAAGACGAAAAAGCCCGCCAGCAGGTACAGCAGGATGTAGCCCGTGTACTGTGGGATAAGCGACAGCATGACCCCCAACTGGGCCCCACAGGGGATGAACACCGACAGCAGCGTCATCGTCAGAAAGCGCTGTTTGTCGGTCTCCAGGGTCCGCGTGGCGGCGACGCCGGGGACGTTGCAGCCGAACGACAGCACCATCGGAACGATCGCGTAGCCGTGGAGGCCGATCCGGTGGAAGGCGGCGTCCAGCAGCACCGCCAGCCGCGCCATGTATCCGGAGTCCTCCAGGATCGCGAGGACGAGGTACAACGCGAGGATCGCCGGCAGGACGACACCGACGGCGACGAACAGCCCGCTGGTGAGTACGCCGAAGGCCTCGAAGCTGTTGGTCGCCGCCGGATCCCCGACCAGCACGAAGTAGAGCCAGCTTCCCTCGCCGGGGAACGCCGACTGGAGCCACGGCAGCCAGTGGTCGTCGAACAGCGGGACGAAGTAGCCGTCGGTGAAGAACCCAGCGACCGCGCCGAAAAACGCCCACAGCCCGTAGAGGACGGCGACGGCGAACGGCAGCCCGGTCGACGGCGCGACCGTCAGCCGACCGAGATGGTCCGACAGCGCGGGCTCGGTCTCGCGGTAGGTCACCGCCGCCTCGACGACCGCGTCGACGAGGTCCCACCGCGCGGCGGGATCGTTGTCGACCGATCCGGCGATGGTATCGGCGGCCGCAGCGGGCAGCCGCTCGCGGATCGCCGCCAGCGAGGACGGCCGCGCCTCGGCGAGCGTCGACTGGAGGTCGTCGACGCCGACGCCCTCAGTGGCGACCGTCGGGACGACCGGCACGCCCAGCAGGTCACTCAGCGCCCCGGTATCGACGTCGACGCCCTGCTGTCGGGCCTCGTCCCACATGTTCAGCGCGACCACGGCCCCGTAGCCGCGGTCTATGAGTTCGAGTACGAGGTTTAGCCCGCGTTCGATCCGGGTCGCATCGACGACACAGACGACGATCGGCTCGTCGGCGTCGGCGAGGAACTCGACGGCGACGGCCTCCGCGCGGTCCTTCGGCTCCAGCGAGAAGGTCCCCGGCACGTCGACGATGGGGACGGCGGCTCCGTCGAGGGTCAGTTCGCTTTCGGTGTACTCGACAGTCGTCCCTGCGTAGTTGGACTCCGAAATACTCGCGCCGGCCAGCCGGTTGAACAGCGCGCTCTTGCCGACGTTCGGATGCCCCATCAGCAGTACGGGCGAGTGGTTCATCACTCGGTGACGACGTCCAGTTGGCGGGCGTGCGAGCGACTCAACGAGACGGTCGACCGGCCGACCGAGACGACCACCGGCCCCGCGAAGGGGTGTTTCGTGCAGACCTCGATCCGCTTGCCCGGCCGCACGCCCATCGACTCCAGGGTGCGCCGTTCGCAGTCGACACACTCGATCCGACCCGTCTCGCCACACTCGAGGTCGACAAGCCGCTTGCAGGTGCCCGCGCGCTTACATCCCCGTCGTCGCTTTCGACACCCTCTCTCGTCGGCACCGCACGCCCTCGCGTCGACGCTGGCTTCCTCGCTCGGCTCCTCCGTGTGCGTCTGTCGTGTCTCATTCATTTAGGCCCACCTAAGTTCGGGATACCTAAATCTGGACGGCTGGTATAAGTAAGAATTCCGCCTGTTACCAAATTCTGATAGAGCAGATCAGCGAACAGTCACGAGGTTTTATTAAAAATGTTAGCACGATGATAATATTTATTGTATGAATCAATGAGTACTATTTGTGGGTCGGGTCGCGGTCGACCGATCGATTACGGCCCCCGCCGGTCGGCCGGGGCCCCCACAGTGTGACGATCAACAATGGCAACTGAAACGTATGTCGGGTCCATCGATCAAGGGACCACAGGAACGCGGTTCATGGTCTTCGACCATGGTGGTAACGTCGTGGCGAGTGCCTACGAGAAACACGAACAGATCTACCCCGAACCCGGCTGGGTCGAACACGATCCAGTCGAGATCTGGGAGAACACGAAAGCTGTCATCCACACGGCCCTCGACGAGGGCGGGGTCGACGCCGAGCAGTTGGAGGCGATCGGCGTCACCAACCAGCGGGAGACCACCCTGCTGTGGGACGCCGAATCCGGCGATCCGATCGCCAACGCCATCGTCTGGCAGGACCGCCGGACCACCGACCGAATCGAGACCCTCGAAGCCGAGGGGAACGCCGAGATGGTCCAGGAGAAAACCGGCCTCGAACCCGATGCCTACTTCTCGGCGACGAAGGCCGAGTGGCTGCTGGACAACACCGACCCGATCAAACTCCAGCGCGCCCGGCCGCAGGACGTCCGCGAGCGGGCCCAGGACGGCGACATCCTCTTCGGAACGATCGACACGTGGGTGATCTACAACCTCACCGGCAACCACATCACCGACGTCTCGAACGCCTCCCGGACGATGTTGTTCAACATCCACGAGATGGACTGGGACGACGAGCTCCTCGAAGAGTTCAACGTTCCCGCCGCAACCCTGCCGGAGGTCCGGCCCTCCTCGGACGACGACACCTACGGGTCGACCGACGCCGAGGGCTTCCTCGGCGCGGAGGTCCCGGTCGCGGGCGCACTCGGCGACCAGCAGGCCGCGCTGTTCGGCCAGACCTGTTTCGATTCCGGCGACGCCAAAAACACCTACGGCACCGGCTCGTTCATGCTGATGAACACCGGCAACGAGGCCGTCCCCTCGGACCACGGCCTGCTGACCACCGTGGGCTTCCAGCGGTCGGGTGAGCCCGTCCAGTACGCCCTCGAAGGGGCGATCTTCATCACCGGCGCGGCCATCGAGTGGCTCGAAGACATGACGCTGATCGACGACGCCATGGAGTCCGAGGCCGTCGCCCGCAGCGTCGACTCCACCGACGGCGTCTACTTCGTCCCCGCCTTCACCGGCCTCGGAGCCCCACACTGGGACCAGCGGGCCCGCGGCACCATCGTCGGGATGACCCGCGGCACCCGCCGGGAGCACATCGTCCGGGCGACCCTCGAAGCGATCGCCTTCCAGACCCGGGATGTCGCCGAGGCGATGGTCGAGGACTCGGGCATCGAACTCAGCGACCTCCGGGTCGACGGCGGGGCGGTCAAGAACAACTTCCTCTGCCAACTGCAGGCCGACATCGTCGGCACCGACATCGTCCGCCCGGTGGTCGACGAGACCACGGCCCTCGGCTCGGCGTATGCGGCCGGGCTGGCGGTCGGCTACTGGGAGACGGTCGACGAACTCCGAGACAACTGGCAGGTCGACCGCGAGTTCGAGGTCGACGACGATGCCGACTACGAGGCCGAGTTCGATCGGTGGCACGACGCCGTCGACCGGTCGCTGGACTGGGCCCAGTCCGGCGGCGACGAGTAGCCGGCCAGTCCGGCTCGCGGCGACGCGTCGCCGACGCCCGGTCGACGACTGCGGCGTCGAATCATCTCCGTTCCTCGCGCATTTTTCTAC
Organism: Halohasta sp.; assembly: GCA_046482755.1. Classification (GTDB taxonomy): domain Archaea; phylum Halobacteriota; class Halobacteria; order Halobacteriales; family Haloferacaceae; genus Halohasta. Next base: position 4,268 of record JAWOEO010000220.1, read on the forward strand.
ACCCGCCGCTGGCTGCTCGCGGACGAATAAAAAAACAGCGAACCGCGGTGCGTCGTGTTAGTCGAGTCGGGCGATGATGAGGTCCGAAAGGTCCTCACGGAACGCGTCGACGTCGATCTCTTCGAGCACCGGC
>JAWOEO010000262.1:0-5131 GCA_046482755.1 Halohasta sp.
GTAGGAAGTGACTAACTCTCGGTAGTAGGTGACTACTCGTCGCAGGAGTCTCAGATCGTGAGACTGTAGAGCTGTTTGCGCGCATCCCGAAACGACACCCGTGAGTCGACGGCGTCGGCGGCTTCGAGCCGGGCGACCGCCTCTCGGACCGTCCGCGTCGACAGGAGCGTCTCCTCGGCGAGTTCGCTCTGGGTGAGCGAGTCGTGGTGGTCTAGCGTTTTGGCGACGAGTTTCGAACTCGGCGGTAGGTCGCGGATGGCGTCCCACCGGTCGGCCCTGTCCCCTGTTGCCGGTTCCCCGCCTGCGGTCGGATCGTCGTGAACGCTCATCGGTATCTGTCGTTATGGGATTTTCTGTAATAATACTTTTCTCTTAGATATTACTATTGGACATTTTAGGATCGGGGACGGCTGCTGCCAGCAGTGTTCAGCGAACCGTGAGTGTCATATCCGCCATCCACTCACCACCAATATGGAGGTGTTGCTCCGCCTGTTCGGGCTACTGGTGTTGCTACTAGTGGGCACCGGCCTCCGGTCGACCGGGCTGTTGACCCGTCGTCGAACTGCTCGACTCAACACGGTGGCCTACTACGGGGCGCTTCCGGCGCTCGTCTTCACGGCGACCTACGACCGGAATATCGCCGCCCTGCTGACGCCGGGGCTGTTCGTCGGCGTAGTCGGGGTCCTCGGGTCGACGGCGCTTCTCGCGTGGCTCGTCAACAGTCACCGCGGATCGCCGGCCCGCCGGAGCGTTGCCACCGTCCAGTCGTACCACTCGAATCTCGGCTATCTCGGGCTCCCGCTGGTGGCGGCAACGTTCGACGCCGAGGTGACCGCTATCGCCAGCGTCGTCCTCGGGATCGGCTCGCTGACACAGGTCCCGATCACCGTGCTGGTGTTGGTCTCGGCCACCGGAGCCGACGCCCGGCTTCGCTCGCAGTTGCTCGAACTCGGGAAAAATCCCGTGCTGCTTGCGTTGGTCGCCGGCATTGCGACCGGCTCTCTCGGCATCGGTGTCGCCACCCCCGCGGTGGCCGTACTCGACGTGCTCGCCGCACTCGCGTTGCCGCTGGCACTGATCTGTGTCGGCGCGACGCTACAGGTCGACACAGCCCTCGACTGGCGGTCGACCGGCTCGGTGATCGGGCTGAAACTCGTCGTCATGCCCGCGCTGGCGTGGGCTGCGTTCTCGGCGCTCGGCGTCGGGTCGGCGACGTTCACCGCCTCGATCGTCATGTTGGGGACGCCGACGGCGGTGTCGACGTACGTCTTCGCTAGTGAACTCGGCGGCGACAGTGAGTTCGCCTCGATCAACGTCTTTGCGACGACGGTCGCCTCGCTGGCCTCGCTGTTCGTGTTGATCCGATTAGTGTCGTAGCCACGTGTATCCGTCAGTCGTTACCAGAAGGGGTGCTCACGAGACGGCGGTCTGGACACACCGTGAGCCACCGATTGCTTAAGGCCGAACGTGGGCGCCTCGACGCGGTGCTATCGGCGTGCGACTGGGCTCGAAACCGGGTCGACGAGGCGGCCACACCGTCGGCTCCGGCGGATCCCAAACGAATTTGCCCAACAGGCCCAAACTGTCGGTATGGTACTCAAAGAGTCAGACTCCGAACTCGACCGCGGCGACGCCGCACCCGACTTCGAACTGACCGGCACTGACGGCGAGACGTACACGCTCGGTTCGTTCGCCGACCACGACGCACTACTGCTCGTCTTTACCTGTAATCACTGCCCCTACGCACAGGCCAAATTCGAGTTCCTCAACGAACTGGCCGACGAGTTCGACGACGCTGCTGTCGTCGGTATCAACCCCAATGCCAACCCCGAGTACCCCGACGACGACTTCGACCACATGGTCGACCTCGTCGAGGACGGCACCATCGAGTACGACGCCTACCTCTACGACGAAACCCAAGACGTCGCCCGCAAGTACGGCGCGGTCTGTACGCCCGATCCGTTCCTCTTCGGCCGCGAGGGCGACGAGTGGCAGTTGGCCTACCACGGTCGACTCGACGACGCGCTCAATCCCGACGACGAACCGACCGAGTTCTACGCTAGGGAGGCTATCGAGTCGGTGTTGGCCGGCGAAGAAGTCACACACGACGACCTGCCGTCGCGTGGGTGCTCGATCAAGTGGGTCGACGAGTAAGGCTCGTCAGGTGTTTTTCGCCAGCGCTTCGCGCGCGTTTTCGACCGCCGCCTCGTGTTTCGCGGGATAGGCTTCGACTTTCGCCCGGAGGGTGATCCCGTCGCCGAGTCGGATCTCGTCCTGGAAGGCGGCCTGTTTGTCCAGCCGCATGAAAAACGAGCAGTTGTCGTCGACCCGCTCGTCCAACTCGTCGAGCACCCGGTCGATGGTGTCGAGTTCGGCAAGCCGGTCGAGGACGTGCCGCATCGCGTCGGCGGTCTCGACGCGCGCCGAGAGCACCACGATCCGGTCGCCGTGGTGGCCGGTGTTTTCCATGCGGTCGAGGTCGAACTCCTCGGGGAGGAACGCACGAAGCGCCGCTTCGACCCGCTTTTCGTCCTCGGTCGCATAACAGAAGGTCCGGAGATCGATGTAGTGAAACGGCACTCTCGGCATTAGTGGCCTCTTGGTGACTGGAGGGAAAAACCGCTCGGCTCGCCGTGGGGTTACTCGTCGTCTGCTTCTGCATCGCCGTCGACGGCTTCGAGCTGGTCTTCCGGGATGCCGGTCTCCTGGCCCTCCTCGAAGCTGATCGTGTAGGTCGCATCGCCGAACATGGTTTCGGTGACCTGCGTGATCGTCCCGGTTTCGCCGTCGAACTCGCTGTGCTTGTCGTGTAGCACGGCCGCGTCGTCCTTCTCGAAGCTCATGGCTACTCGTCCGGCGACCACGGATAAAAGCGCGTGGATTCGTCGGCTTTCGACCGGCGGATGACTGAAACGAGCCTTTACACCACCCGAATTCCTTTTTCAACCCCGATCTCAGTTCCAGCCATATCGATGGATTCTCGCACGCGTCGAGAGGTTCTCGCGGTCGCCGCAGCCGCCACCGGTGGGGTGGCTGGCTGTCTCGGCTCCGAAAGCAGTGTCAGTCGGTCGGGGTCGAGCACCGAGGGGCCGGGCCGGACGGTTCCCGACGAGCAGGCAACGACGGAGCCGCCACTGCTTTTCCGCCGCGACGACGCCGAGCAGCCGCCGATTCGGCTCGTCGACACTGGTGAACGCGAGGACGATTCCGAGGCAGACGACGAACGGGGCCGTGATCACGATCACCATCCCCAATACAGAGTTATCGACTCCGCGTCGATAGCTGACCGATTGGTCGACGATGCGCCAGACGGCACTGACGCCAGCGACGACGGCGGTGACGACACCGACTTCGCGTCGTTCGTCTCCGAGACTGATTTCGACGCCGAGACGTTGTACCTCGAAACGAGGCAGGTCGAACAGTGCTTTCGGCTCTCGCTGTGTTATATAAGCTGGCACGACAACGAGATCCGGACGGACTACGGCCGGGTGGTTCGGCCCTACGACGAGCAGTGTACGGTCGACGCGAACGTATTCGAATCGCGGCTCTTCCGGCTCCCTGTCGCGCTCGACGCCGACGAGATCAACGGGTTCGGATCGAGCACCAGCAGCAGCCGCTGCGATCGCGCCGAGAGGCGGGCCAACGAGAGCCGTGCCAACCAGTCGACCGAATCCGGGCCACGAACGAACGACAGTACGCAGCCGCCGAACGGGAGTGAGTCGGCATGACCGAGCCGTCGACGACCCGCCGTGGCATGCTGACGGTCGCAGGGGCGACGCTGCTGGCGGGCTGTAGCGCCCTCGATTCCGGCACTGGGGACGACGACGAGACGATCAACGGGTACCGGCTCAGTGAGGTCGTCCCTGCGAGTGCCGACGAGCCAATCGTCGCTGATAGTCTCCCGGTCGAGATCGAGCAATCCCATCTCGCCGAGTCGACCCGACGCGTCGACGACCTTCTCGCCGATCTCCCGATCCCGTTCGGTCCCGAGAGCGTGCCGAACGGCCATATCCGCCAGCGGCTCACCGACGCCGCCGAGGAGGCGACCGACCGCGTCGAGGAGGCCCGAACCGCTCCGAGCCGCCTCGTGGCGCTCGACAGGCTCCGGTGGGCGCGGTCTGAGGCCCGGTATGCGGCCGCTGGCTGGGCGTTTGTCGACGATGAAGTGACCGAAGCGGACCTCCGGAACGAACACCAAACGATCGTCGACGAGGCCGAATCGTTCGAGGGCGAGTTCGTGTATCTCGGCGACGATCCCGTCACGGCGGCGCTGGTCTACGGGCAGGCCGAGCGGCTCCTGGATTCGGTGCTCGACGACGGACACACGCCGAACAACAGGGAGTCGAGCAGACTGCTATCGGTCGCCGAGTGGGGTGAGCACGTCGAGTCGGCCCGAACACAACTCGACGACGCTCGGTATCTGTACGACCGGTACCGGTCGATGCTACCCGATGACGCCGGAACGGTCGACGAGAGGCTGTCGGCGGCGACCGAGACGCTCCGGACCGACATCCAGCGCCGACAGAAAGACATTCAGCCGGAGCCCGACGGCGACAACCGGCTTCGCTGGCGGATCTGGGACGACATTCGAGACGACGCCGATGTGAACACCGAGCAGGTCTACGACCCCACTGGCCCGGCCAGCGGACTGCTGGCGGCGACCAAGGGGCTCACGGCGCTGTTGGCCGCCGACCGGCTCGGCGATCGGCTCGACGAGGGAATCGACCGTCCCGAGACGGTCGACGACGTGCGAGCCGCCCGCACCGCCGCGGTCGACGCGATCACCTCGGCACTCGACGAGAGCCCACGAGAAGAGCTCGCCCGCCCGATGCTCGCCGACGCCGCTCGTGCGGTGGGTTTTGCCGACGACCGGCTGGCGCAGGCTGACCGTGACCTTCGACCCTCACAGCTCGATCATCCGATCGTCGAGTATACGACGGCAACCCTCCGGGCACGGAGCGTCCCGGCGGCGTGTGAAACCGTTCTTGACGCACTCGACGAGTAACGGGGGTTTCGTCGCAACGCCGGTCGACACTATGGCTAATCGGTAGTCGATTCGGATGACGGGAGCCGAAACGGGTTAGTCGGCGTTCTGTGCGACCAGATGATAGGGTCGCTGGGCGATCGTCTT
>JAWOEO010000297.1:0-3148 GCA_046482755.1 Halohasta sp.
CCGCTGGCGGGGGCGGTCGCCATCGCCTTCCGGTCGGTCGGCTTTCTCGGCAAACTGCTCGGTGAAGAGATCGAAGAGATCGATTTCGGACAGGTCGAGGCCGTCCGCGCCTCGGGAGCTTCGGTCGTCCAGACGCTGCTCTACGGCGTGCTCCCGCAGATCAAGCCCGCACTCGTCGGGCTCGGGGTCTACCGGTGGGAGATCAACATCCGGGACTCGACCGTCCTCGGATTCGTCGGCGCGGGCGGGATCGGCGTCGAACTGTTCCGCGCTATCGACGCCTTCGAGTGGCGCTCGGTGGCGATGATGCTGATCGCCATCCTCGCCATCGTTATCCTCAGCGAACTCCTCTCGGCACACGCCCGGAGACTGGTCCGCTGATATGTCGACCCACACCCCGACCGATACCGGCCGAACTGACACGACCGACGGCGGTCGCGTCCTGCTGTTCGATATGGACGGCGTGATCCTGGAGGGCCACGGCACCGACGCCGTCGTCCACGACCGCGCGCTCGATGATGCCCTCGAAGAGCGTGGGCTCTCGGTCGACACCGAGACCCGCGAACTGCTGGCGGGCTACGAGTACGACACCGACTTCGCACTCGGCTGCAAGCAGTTGGGCGTCGACCCCATCGAGCTGTTCGCCCGCCGCGAGGAGTACGGCGCGCGCCGGGCCATCGACCGGCTGGCGGCGGGCAGCCGTGGGCTGTACCCCGACGCCGACGTGCTCCCGGAGCTCGCCGAACGGTACGAGCTGGGGCTGATCAGCAACAACTACGACGCGGTCGTCGAGTTCGTGGTCGACCACCACGGGGTCGACGCCTTCTCGCACGTTCGGGGGCGTGACACCGGCGTCCGGGGCTTTTTTCGCCGCAAACCCGATCCCCACTACTTGCTTGAGGCCGTCGGCGCACTCGGTGCAACCGACGGGCTCTACGTCGGCGACCGCGCAACCGACGTGCTGGCGGCGACCCGCGCAGGGCTCGATGGCGTCTTCATTCGGCGCTCGCACAACCGGGAGGCCCCGCTGCCCACCGCTGCGGTCGCGGAGATCGAGTCGCTGACCGACCTCGTCGACTGATACTGACCGGCGGCAGCCGAGACCGAACCCGTATAGGTGTTGGCCATGTAGGGTCGACATAGACTGCCTGTGCCAGCGTGGCCCGTGCAGCATGGTCGTTATGTTCCCCCCAGAAACCTATCTGCAGTTTCATGCCGTCGCCATACTGCCGCCGATCGCCGTGCTGGCGCTGCTAGCGTGGCTTCGACCCCCGGACCACGAGCGTCGACGCCTCGTCAGCGGGCTGGCGATCATTACGGCGCTGGCAGTGGGCTATACGCTGCCGTGGGACCACTACCTCATCCGACAGGGGGTCTGGACCTACGGCGAGGTTGTCGTCGCCGGGCGGTTCTGGCTGGTGCCGATCGGCGAGATCCTGTTTTTCGTCCTCCAGCCGATCCTAACCGTGCTGTGGCTCGCCCGACTGCCGCTCTCGACCGATCACTCGCTGGCACTGTCGACCCGCCAGCGCGCGGCGGGCGTTCTCGCGGGCCTCGGCGTCGGTGTTGCCGGTGGGCTGCTGCTGGTGGTCGGCGAGCCGACGTTCTACCTCGGGGCGATCCTCGCGTGGGCCGGGCCGATCCTCGCCATCCAGTGGGGGTTCGGCTGGACACAGCTGTGGCGCTGCCGTCGGACGGTCACCCTCGCGGTCGGCCTCCCGACGGTGTATCTCTGGATCGTCGACCGGATGGCGATCTCGCTGGGGCTGTGGACGATCGCCCCCGAGACGATCGTCGGCATCGCTCCCTTCGGCCTCCCGATCGAGGAGGCCGTCTTCTTCCTCGTGACGAACCTCTTTGTCGTCCAGGGATTGGTGCTCTACTGGTGGCTGCTCGACAACTGGGAGGGGTGGTTGCAATGAACTGGCCTGCGCTGGGCGGGGAGACGACACAGAATCGACCCGTCAAGGACCGGGCCGTCTTTCGGCTGGCGTTTCTCGGTCCGTGGGTCGCCCTTGCGGTCACGGCGGTCGCGGTACTCGTCTTTGGGGCCCCATCACGGCAGCTTCAACTCGTACCGTTCGCGGTGAGCATCGTCCTCTTCGGGCTGCCACACGGCGCGGTCGACCACCTCACGCTGCCGTGGGCCTACGACGAGCCGCCGACCCGGCGATGGCTGGCCATCGTCGGCGGGCTGTATTTCGTCGTCGGCCTCATCTACACGGTAGGCTGGTTCGTCGCCCCCGTCGCCGCCTTCGGGCTCTTTATTCTCATCACGTGGTTCCACTGGGGACAGGGCGAGGTCCACCCGCTGGTCGAGTTGGTCGACCCGACCCATCTCCGGACGCGGGCGGCGCGGGCGCTGACGGTCGCTGCCCGTGGCTCGCTGCCGATGGTGGTGCCGCTCGTGGCGTTTCCCGAGGAGTATCGCTGGGTCGCTGCCCGACTCGTCGGGCTGTTCGGGACGGTCGACCTCGCCGCGCTCGATCCCGTCTTCTCGGTGGCGGGCCGGACGGCCGCCGGCGCGCTCGTTGCCACGCTGATCGGCGCGTCGGTCGTCGTCGGCTCCCGAAGCCGAACGGGTCGGCGCGCGTGGGCCGTCGACGCCGCCGAAACACTGTTTTTGACCGCCTACTTCCTCATTGTGCCGCCGATCCTCGCCATCGGGATCTTCTTCCCGTGTTGGCACTCAGTGCGTCACATTACCCGGCTGCTGTTGCTCGACGAGACCGCGGCCGGCCGCCTCGACGAGGGCGAGATCGGGGCCGCACTCGCCCGGTTCGGCTGGCTGGCCACCCCGATGACTGTCGGCGCGCTCGTGGTTTTCGGCGGGCTGGCGCTGGCGGTCCCCGCGTCGCCGGTCGACGGAACCAGCCTCTTTGCGATCTATCTGGTCGGCATCGCCGTCGTAACCGCGCCGCACGTCGTCGTGGTGACGCTGCTCGACCTCCGAGAGGGAATCTGGTAGCCCCGTCCGCGGCCCGCCGCGGCCACTGTGATATATAAGTAGTCGCCGACTACTGAACGGCTATTTGTAGATCGGCCATATTCTCTATAGTCGACCGGGCAGGAGCCGCCCGCTATTGGCTACTGGTCGACCGTTGCGGGGTAGAATCGCTCGGTGAGTAGTTCGATTCCCTCAATGAGC
>JAWOEO010000101.1:0-5460 GCA_046482755.1 Halohasta sp.
GCCCGGCGAAGGACTCCAGTGGGTTGTGACCCCACATGATGAGGTACTCCGAGTTCTTGTAGTCCGGCACCCGGTTGTTCGAGCCGAGGACCATCATCCCGCCGGAGACCAACGTCGCGCCCGCACAGACGTGGACGCCACGGCCGCTCCGTTCGGGCGTGCCGTAGAGGTCCCGCCAGATCGTCCGGAAGATGGGCGTCTCGGCCCAGCTACCGGCATCGAGGAACGTCTCTGCGCCGTGTTCGTCGTCGAACTCTTCGAGTCGCTCGGCGGTGTACTCGAAGGCCTCCTCCCAGCTGGCCTCCTGGAGTTCGCCGTCTTTCCGGATGTAGGGCTGTTTGATCCGCTCGGGGTCGTGGGTCTTGTCGAGCTGGCCCAGGCCCTTGGGACACAGCGTCCCCTCGGTGCCGGGGCCCGCGCTCCCACGTGGGTTGCCGTCGACGCCCGTGATGCCGACGACGGTGCCGTCGTCGGTTACCTTCACTTCCTGGGCGCAGTTGTGACAGCACATCCAGCAGTTGCCGAAGGCGGTGTTGGCGTCGGCGACCGGCGTTGCGGTCCGGTCGGTGGTGCCGACGCCGAGCTGGCGGGCCGTATCCGACAGACAGCCGCCGAGCGATGCCATGGCGGCCGCCCCGGCACCGGCCTTCAGCAGCGAGCGGCGCGTCAGGCTGCTTCGTGACTCGCTACTCATCGCGCATCACCTCCGCCGGGCTGTAGTCGTCACCGAACTCGGCGACGAGTTCCTCCTCGTACTTCTCGTGGAACTCCTGTTCGTCGAGTTCGCCGCTGGCGACGCGCATGGCGTCGATCCCCATCCGCCGACCGAGCTCTTGGTCGTAGTCGCTATCGCGGGCGTCGTCGAGGTCGTCGACGAGATCTAGCGGGTTCAGTCCCGCCTCGCCCTTCCCTGGAACCGCCGTGTGGTCAGTTGGGTCGCTCATATCTATACAAGCGAACCATACCCCCGTATCACTCACTCTCAACCGGTGAAGGTTTTATATACTCCTCCCCGGTCGGCGGGGTCGACGGCCCCCGGTCGCCCGGGGCCAGCAGCCCTGTCAGGTGGGGGTCGACCGGGCGCTCTCCGCGGCTGTTCACGCGGCAACTCGTGAGGTGCGGGTCGACGCGCGCTCGGCTACACACTGTATTTAAAACCTTATCCTGTTGAGCCGTAGGCCAATGGTGGGTGAGTGTGTGTATCCATATATGACATCGACGTACGCGACGCCCTACAGCTACGAGATCGAGTTCGACGTGATCGGCACCTGTCGAGCGGAGTACGACCGGTGGATGGCCGAAAACAGCATGGAGTGGGTTACCCACAAAGCGGTTGCAACGTTCGACGTCTGGGAGAACGACAAGGGGCTGTCCCCGGAGGTGAAGTTCCTCTTCGGCTTTGAGTCGCTGCAGGCGTGGGCCGAGTTCGTCAACAGCGAGTGCCACGCGAAGGCCAAAGACGGCCTCAAGCAGGTCGTCACCGGGCTCAACGGCACGCTGTGGGAACGCGATAGTATCCGACTCGACGTCTCCGACCGGGAGCTCCCGACGACGGTCGACTGCGATCGCCTCCCAGCCACGACGGAGGAATCGCTGTGAGCGACGCGATCGAGGACGCCCTCCGGGAGGTCGACCTCCCGACGGCGTCGACCGACCGCGACGAGGCCGCCGACGCGACCGACATCGTCTCGGCGGGACTGGTCGGCGAGATCACCGTCGACGACGGAACCGCCCACGTGCCGCTGGCGTTCGGCGCGCCGTACTCCCCGGCCGAGACCGAACTGGCGACGGCGGTTCGGGAGGCCGTCGAGGCGGCAGGTTACGAGCCATCGCTGTCGATCGAGATCGACGACGACACCCCGGCGGCCGACGACGACGCCCCGATCGTGATCGCCGTCTCCTCCGGGAAAGGTGGGGTCGGCAAAAGCACGATCGCGGTCAACATCGCCGCAGGGATCGCCGACCGCGGCGCACGGGTCGGACTGTTCGACACCGACGTCTACGGGCCGAACATCCCGCGGATGCTCGGCGTCCAGGGCGAGCCGGTGCGGGCCAACCAGCGACAGGAGATCATCCCGGTCGAGGCCCACGGGCTGAAACTGATGAGCGTCGGCTTCCTCGTCGACGCGGAGCTCCCGGTCGTCTGGCGCGGCTCGATGGTCGACCAGACGTTGACCGAACTCTGGCACGATGTCGACTGGGGGCCGCTGGACTACCTGGTGGTCGACCTGCCGCCGGGCACCGGCGACGCCCAGCTGACGATGCTCCAGCAGATGCCGGTCATGGGATCGGTCGTGGTGACGACGCCCCAGGACGTCGCCCTCGACAACGCCCGGAAGGGCGTCCGGCTGTTCGACGACCACGAGGCCGAGGTGTTCGGCATCGTCGAGAACATGAGCGCGTTCGTCTGTCCGAACTGCGGGGACCAACACGAGGTGTTCCGGGCCGGCGGCGGCAGCCAACTCGCCGAGGAGTTCGACCTCCCCGTGTTGAGTCGGATCCCGCTGGACCCCGCCATCGGCGAGGCCGGCGAGGTCGGCGAACCGATCGTCTTCGAGGAGTCAGGGGTCGGTGAGATCTTCGCCGATCTCGCCGCGGACGTGATGGATCACGTCGGCCAGCGTCGACGGCAGTCCCACGCCGCGAGGGCCGACGAAGCGCCGGCGATCGACGAGGAATGACCGTCGACCGGTGCTGCTACGAGCCGATCGGGACGATCCGAACGCCGTTCGATGACCCCGACGGGATGCCGATCCAGCCGGCCAGCGAGGCAAGCGCCCGCGGGACGGTCGTCGTCGACCCGGCCTACGTGGCCGGCCTCGCGGATCTCGACGGCTTCTCACACTGCATCCTGCTGTACCACTTCCACGCCGGCGACGACGACTACAGCCTGCGGGTGACGCCGTTCCTTGACGACACCGAGCGGGGGCTGTTTGCGACCCGCGCGCCGAATCGGCCCAATCCGATCGGCCTGTCGATCGTCGCCGTCGAGTCGGTCGACGGCCGCGAACTCGCCGTCAGTGGGGTCGACGTGGTCGACGGCACCCCGCTGGTGGACATCAAGCCGTTCGTCCCGCAGTTCGACGTGCCCGACGACACGGCCGCCGGCTGGGTCGACGAAACCGAGGCGGGCGTCGAGTCGACGACGGCCGACGATCGGTTCCGCTGAGAGGTAGATGTCGGTCGATCGGAGCCGGTCAGAGCCGATCACAGTCGCCCGGCGCGGTCGCTTCACAGCGGGACTCACAGGGGAGCCTGGCACAGTCGCCGAGGGCGTCGATCTGGGCCGCATCGAGTGCGGTTGCGATGTGGGCGGCCTGTTCGGCCAGTAGGTCGATCCCGAGTCGGTCCGTGAAGCACTGCTCGACGGCACACCGTCGCCACAGCAGTCGACGGGCCAGCCGGTCCCCGCGGCCGGTCAACGTGACGCCGTGGTAGCGTTCGTGGGTGAGCAGTCCCGCGTCGGCGAGCGCCTTGCTCATCTCGGTGACGCTCGCGCCGCTCACGTCGAGAAGGTCGGTGAGTTCGCGGTTGGTCACCGGTAGCCCGGCCTGCAGGCTCCGGTAGAGGACGCCACAGAGAAACCGCTCTTCGGCGGGTGTCAACTCGTCGGCCATCCGGTCGTCGTGCATCGTCTCGGTCATCGGTCAGTCGCCGCCGGTGTCGGCGGTCCAGTAGACGACCGTCCGGCCGGTCTTCCGGCGGCGCAACGGCCCCTCGCTGACGAGGTCGTTGAGGTGATGACGGGCCGATTCAGTCGAGATTCCCAGCACGTCGCCGACGTCAGTGCTGGTCACGACCGGCCCGTCGACGGCCCCGAACACCCCGAGGACGTCCTCGCCAGTGATCGAATCAGCAAACCGGCCGCAGGCATCGCGCTTGCGCCCGCGACGCCGGCGGCGGTCGCCATCACAGTCGCCCGATCCGGACCGCTCTTCCCCCTTCCGCCTCCCCCGACGGTGTGGACCCTCGCCGTCGTGGTTACCCCGACCGTGCCGGCCCTCGCCGCGACCCGTTTCGTTTCCCGCCTCGCTGTCGCAGTTCGTGTTCGGTGCCATGGCGTCGACTACGAAACACCGGGACATAAACCATTTGCTAGTACCAATATGGTACTCACAGACCACCGGGCGGAGCTACAGGTCGACGCTGGCTCCGGCTCCGACCCGGCGGAAGTCGTCGCCGAAGGCATCGGCCAGTTTTCGCCGGGCGAGATCACCGGTACAGTGGGTGGGGGCGATCCGCTCGATTCGGCCCTCAAGCCACGCGACGATCGGCTCGATCTCGTCGGGGTCGGTCGACCGGAGGTGGGTGCCGCCGACGACCGTGTCGACCGAAGCCTCGAACACCGATTCGGCGTAGCTGATCGTGTTTCGGAGCCCCGCGTGACAGCAGCCGACGACGAGTCCGAGGCCCTCGTCGCCCTCGACGACCAGCGACTGGTCGTCCCACACCGGGTCGTCGACCCGCTCGCCGTCGACGACGTGGCTCCCGGTGCGGCTGTCGGGGAACTCCCGTGGGATCTCGCCGAGGGCGTGGATCCCCGGCGCGACCTCGACCGGCTCGCGGTGGGTCCGCAGCGCTACCTGCGCGGCGATCCACTCCCGGTCGTAGGGCATCCCGATCGGCTCGTCGCCGTGGTATTTCGGCTCGAAGGCTGCCGGATGACAGTACAACTCGGCGGCGTCGTCCAGAAACGACGGCAGCGCGGTGGTGTGATCGTAATGGCCGTGGCTCAGGACGATCGTGTCGAAGGGGCCGACCCCGAGGGTTGCGGCGTTGTCGGCGGCGACGCCGGTCTGTCCGGCGTCGAACAGCAGCCCGTCGACGGTCGCGGCGAACCCCCATTCGGCCCGGAGTCCCTTCGGCCGCGATCCGTCGACCGCGTTGTCCGCGAGGATCGTGAGTGTTGGCATGCGACATAACGGTTGGGTGCCCAGCGTGGAATAGCCATCGGAAGCCGCGGCCCTAACCGGGAGCTATGCGGACCGAACCCTCGGTCGACCGACCGGTGGATTCTACGCTAGTGGGAATACCGTACAGCATATAACTGTCGTCGCCCCCGGTATCAGATATGAGCACACAGGTGCTGGTCGTCGGCGGAAACGCGGCCGGAATGAGTACTGCAACGCGGCTCCGCCGGCTCGACGAGGCCGCCGAGATCACCGTTATCGAGGCTACCGATCACGTGTCGTATGCGAGTTGTGGGCTGCCCTACCACCTGAACGACACGGTCCCCGAATCGGAGCTGGCAGTGATGGGGACCGACCAGCTGAGCGCGGCGTTCGATCTGGACATCCGGACCGGCGAGCGCGTGGTCGACATTGTACCCGAGACACAACACGCCACCATCGAGCCGGGGGATGGCGAGTCCTACGAACTCGGCTACGACGAGTTGGTGTTGGCCACCGGGGCCGAGCCGCTGGTCCCGCCGATGTTCGACGTCGAGGCCATCGAGCACTG
>JAWOEO010000299.1:0-6369 GCA_046482755.1 Halohasta sp.
GCCCCGGACGGTCCAAGAGGCGATCAACGAGCAGGTCGACCACGGCGAGAGCCGCGAGGTTCCCGGCAGTCCCGAACAGTGGCGGGCCGTGCTGTCGACCCTCCGGGAGATCCGCGGCCGCTCGTCAAGCCGCCCGCGGATCTCCCGGAGGGTCGACAGCACGGCCGCCACTGTTCGGGACTGCCGGGAACCTCGCGGCTCTCGCCGTGGTCGACCTGCTCGTTGATCGCCTCTTGGACCGACCGGGGCTCGGAGATCCGCCGGAAGTCGACGTCCTCGCCGCCGGCGACCTCGACGGTGACCGTGCCGTAGCCGAAGAGCGAGCCGCGGACCGACTGCTCGTAGGCGGTGTTCTGGACCTTCGAGAGCGTGATCCGGCGGACCGACCGGCCCAGCACGCCGGTTTTGACCCAGATCGCCCGCGTCGTCACCAGATAGGTCGTCCGCTGGACCCGGAGATAGGCCACCAGCGGCAGCGGCACGCCAAGCAGCCCGACCGCGGCCAGCCGCGGGTCGACCGTCGCCGCCAGCCAGCCTGCCGCGACAAGGACTGCCAACCCGACGACGACACTCCCGGCGATGGTCGTCAGCCGGGGTCGACCCTCCCAGACCACGGTTTCGTCGGCCTCGAGCCATCGCCAGTCGGCACTCATGGCTCTTCGTCGGCCGACTCGGTGACCGCCGGCTCGAAGGGGTCGGCCTCGTCGTTGGTCTCGGCCGCGACGCCGACGTCGCTCGCCTCGCCGTCGAGGGCCTGCCGGATCGCCCGGAGTTCGGTCAGGATCGCATCGAGCGTGTCGTCGACGTCGCCTTCTTTTTCTCGGCCCCCGTCTTCGCGGCGCTCGATCTCCCTGGAGATGAGTTCCTGAATCTCGGCGGGGGTAGGGATCGACCGGAACCGGAGTTCGACGCCGGAACTCCCGGCGGTGCTGATCTCGACGGTACCGTATCCCAGCGACGAGCCGACCGCACTCTGGCTGTAGGAGATGTTTTGGACCTTGTCGAAGCCGATCTGTTTGACGTCCCGCGAGATGATCCCGCGCTTGCGGTAGAGCCCGCGGGTGGTCACCACGTAGTTCGTGTTTTTGAACGAAAGGTAGGCCGCAGCGACGATCGGAATCCCGATCAGGGCGAACGACAGCGGGATCCCGACGGCCAATGCCGGCACGAGACTGCTTTTGTGCGGCGTACTCGCCCAGAGAACCTCCTCACCGTCATCGAGAGTCAGCCAGTCGAGGTCGACTTCGGCGGTGGCTTCCGACGCCTCGTCGGGCACGCGCCGCGACTCCGCAGTGTTCGTACTCATAGGCGGTCGCAGACCCGCAACCGGCAAAACACCGTCGACGGCTCCAATACGCATTGAACCGTCCCGATGGTCCCCATCAGGCGTGCCGAGCGAGCACGTCGGCCCGACAGTCGAGCAGCGTCGACCGATAAGCGGTTTCGTCAGTCGCGGTTGTCGTGGTCGAGCGGATCTTCGATATCGCCGACGATCGCCTCCGCGAGGTCGGTGACGGTCACGAGTCCGACGACGTTGCCGTCCTCGAGGACGAGCGCCAGTTCCTGCCGTTCGGCTTGGAACTGATCGATCGCGTCGCTCACGTCGGTATCGGGCGAGAGCGTCATCGTCGGAGCCGCCAGTTCGGTGAAGTCGACGTCGCCGGCGGCCAGCTCCTCGCGGTGGGTAAACAACGCCGGGCTGTAGACGACACCCAAGAACTCCGTCAGATCCGCGCCGACCAGCGGATACCGCGTGTGTGGATGGGTTTCCAGCGTCTGGAGGTTCGATTCGGGGTCGGCCTCGGTCGACAGGGCAGCGATCTCCTCGCGGGGGAGCATTACCTCTCGGACCGACTGCTCGCCGATCGTCAGGGCGTTCAGCACCTCCTCCTGTCGGTCGCCGGCGACGTCCCCCTCTTCGAGGACCGAGCCGAGTCGGTTCCGGAGGTCGGCGCGGGTTTCGATGACCTCCTGTTCGGTTTCGGTCCACGACTGGGTCATCTCGATACCGAACAGACCGAGGGTCCACTTCGCCACCGAGTCACCGACCCAGATCGCCGGCGCGAGGATCTTGGAGAACCAAAACAGCGGTCGGGCCCCGTAGTTGGCGACCTGTTTGGAGCGTTCGACGCCGAGATACGTCGGGGTCTGCTCGCCGTGGGTGAGGTGGACCAGATTGATAAGCAGGAAGCCAAGCAGGGAGCCGGCTCCGGCCGAGGCGAACGTGGTGTTGGCGAACACCGGCTCGAACAGCGCCGCCAGTCCGGGTTCGGCGATGATCCCCAGTGCGATGCTCGTCCCGGAGATCCAGACCTGACAGGTCGTCAGATAAAATTCGAGGTCGCTGGTCATCTCCCAGGCGAGTTCGAGGCCGGGGGTGTCGAACTCCGATTCGGGGTACTGTCTGAGGCGGGTCAACGCGAACTCGATCGCGACGAAGTAGGCGTTGACCCCGATGAGCACGACGCCACCGAGAATCCGGAGCCCGATCTCAAGCGGTTCCATGCGCCAGTCGACTGACAGGCGACAAAAAACAGTTTTCAAACACCACGGCCGCGTCTGGTTACTCCGGAAGACGACGTTCTGGGGTTGTCCGGCAGTCCGTGTCGACTGCTTTCAGTAGTGCCACAGAGAGAACTCGCACTGTCAAAAGAAGACGTTTTGGAAGCCGCACGACAGTATGGAGCTGGTTCGGAGTAGTTTCCACATCTTACTCCGATCGGATAGACGGCGCTACGCACAGCGATGCCGACCGGATTCAAGATACTGAACCAAGAAACCCACCAATAGCGACGAGAACAGCACCAACCCAGTTTAACGAGATTCCCCCAATAGTGCCGCTTAGGGGTTGAATTATAACAAGAACAGCGATCACTATTCCAGCTACTGCAATCGGCTGCGCTACATCCAGATCTGCCATCTAAAACAGTCCCCCTCCATCAAATAGTCCCCCATCATTACTATCACGGTCGGGATCACTCCCCATATTCTCACGTCGTTTGATTACAAACGCGAAATTGGTCATATCCATCATTCCTCTATTTCGGTTGTTATATTTGTTTTCAAGCTCTCTCCACCCATCCATATCTTCGATCCCACAAGCACAAGCGATAACGTAATCGTAATTATCCGCGTAGTCTTCCAGTTGCCCACGTAGCTTCTTTTTCTGTAAGTTCGAGAAATTACGTTTCAGTTCAATCCCGATCACATCATCCACCACCACATCTCCATACGATGTTCCTCGCTCTGTACTGACAACGTGGCCACCTCCACCAGCATCCATCCCAAGGCCAAGTCCCCCAGACTGTTCGTTAAGAGCTTCATCAAGATAGTCCTGCAGTTCAGATTGGTATTTTTTCTCGTGGCCATACTCTTTGGAGGGAATCCACTGCTCAACGAGGTCAAGAACATTTCCAGACAACGGATTGCCAATACCCATATTTCTGGTGTCAATACACACGTCGAAAAGTCTTTCTCTGATACTGACTTATTATTTCACTCTGTATCCTATCCGCTGTAGTCCCCTTTCCCTCTCCCTTTGTTACATAATATTTCGTGCGGAATGTAGTTCATTGTTCCAACCGGCTGTTTTTGTTTGCGTTGTTTATACTCAGATTAATAGTGCCACGGGAACTGCCGGAAGTCGGGCTCGCGTTTTTCGAGAAAGGCGTCCCGACCCTCTTGGGCCTCGTCTGTCATATACGCCAGCCGCGTCGCCTCCCCCGCAAACACCTGCTGGCCGACCATCCCGTCGTCGGTCGCATTGAACGCGAACTTGAGCATCCGCATCGCCGTCGGGCTCTTCTGGGTCATCTCGTCGGCCCACTCCAAGGCGACGGCTTCGAGTTCCTCGTGGGGGATCGCCTCGTTTGCCATCCCCATGTCGACGGCCTCCGCGGCGGAGTAGGTCTTCCCGCGGAAGAAGACCTCGCGGGCCTTCTTTTGGCCGACCTGTTTGGCGAGATACGCCGAGCCGAACCCGCCGTCGAAGGAGGCCACGTCGGGGTCGGTCTGGAGGAACTTGGCGTGTTCCTCGGAGGCGAGGGTCAGATCACAGATCACATGGAGGGAATGGCCGCCGCCGACCGCCCACCCCGGCACGACTGCCACGACGGGTTTGGGCATCGTGCGGATCAGGCGCTGGACTTCGAGGATGTGGAGTCGACCCGCCTTGGCCTCCCGGACGGCGGGGTCGTCATCGGCGGCCGCGGCGTCGTCGGCGCGGTACTCGTAGCCCGACTCGCCACGGACCGACTGGTCGCCGCCCGAGCAGAACGCCCAGCCGCCGTCCTCGGCGGGGCCGTTGCCGGTGAGCAGGACACAGCCAACGGTAGCCTGTTTTCGGGCGTGATCGAGGGCAGTGTACAGTTCGTCGACCGTCCCCGGCCGGAAGGCGTTGCGGACCTCGGGACGGTCGAAGGCGATCCTGACGGCGGGAACGTCGGTCCCGCGGTGGTAGGTGATGTCGTCGAACTCGAAGGCCTCGACCGGCTCCCACCGGTCTGGATCGAACAGTTCCGAAACCATACCGTCGGGAGGAGCGGCGCAGACAAAAAGCCAGCCGAACAGTCCTCCTTCGGTGGCCGGCGCTGATACGGGGCGGCTCACGGTGACAGACCGTGATAATTTGATCCAAACAGTGACAATGCGGGCGCGACTAATGTCGACAATGGCTGAGAGTCGGGGGACGTTCGATCGACAGGAGGCATATTCGCGGCTCTACGAGGTGATGCAGACGGATCGGCCGCTTGACGAGCGGTTGCACGACGCACTCGACATCGGTGTCGGCCAGTTTGGCGTCGACTTCGGCTACATCACCGAAATCGACACCGAGACCAACGACTGGGAGGCCGTCATCAGCACCGAGTTACCGGACGGGACCAGTCTGACCGGCCTGCAGGAGGACCTGACCAACACCTTTTGTATGCGGACGATTCGGGACGAAGACATCGTCGCGTTCGCGGATGTCGCCACCGAGGGGCTCGAAGACCATCCGGGGGCTGCCGAGTACGGCGTCCACTGCTACCATGGCGCACCGATCCTCGTCGACAACGAACCGCACGGGACGGTCTGTTTCGCCTCCTACGACCCCCGTGCGGAGGCGTTTTCCGAAGCCGAAAAGTCCTTCAGCCATCTGGTCGCCCAGATGGCGGGCTACGAGATCGAACAACAGGAGTACGAGGCTGAACTCGCCGCCCGCGAGGCCGAACTCGACGAGCGAAGCGAGATCTACCGGGCGGTCATCGATGCCAGTTTCGATCTGGTCTTCCGGCTGGATCCCGAGGGACGGTTCATTTACACCTCCGCGTCACACCTCGACCTGCTCGGCTACGAGCCCGACGAACTCGATGGCCAGCCGGTCACGCTGCTCGTTGCCGACGGCGAGCCCACCGACCGCAGCATGGATCTGTTCGAACGGGTTCTCTCCGGCGAACGGATCGAAGCCAGCTACCTCCCGCTGGAAACGAAATCCGGTGAGGTCGTCTACGTCGACGTTCGCGGAACGCCGATCTACGACAGCAGCGTCCCGGCCGACGAGCGCACCCCCGAGGACATCGTCGCCGTCCAGGGAATGAGTCGGGATGCAACCGACCGTAAACGTCGGGATGGGCTGATCAGCGTCATCAACCGGGTACTGCGGCACACCCTGCGCAACGACGTCGGCGTCATCAACGGCTATGCGGAGCTGCTCGAAGACGAACTGGACGGCCAACAGCAGACGCTGGCTACGCGCGTTCGGACGACCTCGGATCGACTGCTCGATCTCAGCGAGACCGCCCAGAAGCTCGAAGAGACCCTCGACAGTCCCATCGAGCGGCAGCCGGTCGATCTCCGCGCGCTGGCCGATCGGGTCAGCGACCAGATCGGCGACGCCTATCCAGAGGCCTCGATCGCGGTGACCGGCCCCGAAACGGCCGTCGTCGACAGCGCCCCACGGCTCGAAACGGCGGTCTGGGAGCTGGTCGACAACGCTGCCAAACACGCCGATGAGACCCCCGCCGTCGAGATCGGGATCGAAGAGACCGCCACGCACTACGCGCTTTCGGTCCGGGATGACGGCCCCGGCCTCCCCGAGTTGGAGCGGTCGGTGGTGTCCTTCAGTATCCTGAGCCTCTGGAAGCTCTCCCTGCCCGCGCTGCGGTCGGGAACCAGGAAGCAGTAGGACCGGTGCCCGCCGCGGCCGATGCGTCCCCTGAGCTGGTGGATGCTGCTCAGCCCGAACCGCTCGGCCTGCTCGATGACCATGACCGTGGCGTTGGGCACGTCGATTCCCACCTCGATCACCGTGGTTGCCACCACGATGTTGAGCTCTCCCGCCTTGAACCGGCCCATCACCTCCTCTTTCTCCTGGTCGCTCATCCTTCCGTG
>JAWOEO010000302.1:0-8384 GCA_046482755.1 Halohasta sp.
GCATGATTGCTCCTGATATCCCTTCAATTACAACAGGATTAAGAGGATTGGCATACTGGGAAGTTGAAGTAACAGGCCCAAATCGCGACCTTCATTCAGGTTTGTTTGGCGGTGCTGTGGCAAATCCTATCAATGTATTGGCTAAAATGATCAGTGATATGGTAGATGAAAACGGGCATATTACAATTCCCGGATTTTACGATGATGTTTTAGAAGTTTCTGAAAAGGAAAGAGCTAAAATGGGCGAAGCACCTTTTGATGAGGAAGAATATAAAAAAGCGATTGATGTAAAAGCACTTTACGGCGAAAAAGGATATACTACTTCTGAACGTACCGGCATACGTCCATCATTTGATGTTTGCGGTATTTGGGGTGGATATACCGGCGAAGGTGCAAAAACAGTACTTCCTTCAAAAGCTTATGCCAAGATTTCTTCTCGTTTAGTGCCAAATCAGGATAACAAACAAATTGCTGAATTATTTAAAAAACATTTCGAGAAAATTGCTCCCGATTATGTAAAGGTAGAAGTTAAATACTTACACGGTGGCCAGGCTTATGTTTGCCCAATTGATTTACCTGCATATAAAGCTGCGGAAAAAGCATATCAGGAAATTTACAACAAGATGCCAGTACCTGTTCGTAGCGGTGGCAGTATTCCCATTATCTCCGAATTTGAAAAGATTTTAGGAACAAAATCTATTTTAATGGGATTTGGATTGGAAGCTGATGCAATACATTCACCTAACGAAAATTTTCCGTTAGAGCAGTTTTACAATGGAATAAATACCCTTCCTTATTTCTATAAGTATTTTGTCGAAATGATGAAATAAGAATTTAAAGCATTTTTTACTAAATCCGGCTCTTGATTAATTCAGGATGCCGGATTTTTTATAAATGCATCCGTAGAAGTTTAAATTTTTAATTAAGACCATCAATTTTGGGGGGGTGTTGATAAAAAGTTAGTAAAAAATTAAAATTACCCCTTATGTTTTAGGGGTGTGTTTTATAAAAACACTATATTTGTAGATATTTAATTTTTTTAACCCAAAATTGATGTATTATGAGCTCCATTAGATTTAAAGCCATTGGCGAAGTTTTAAACAGAAAACCTTTAGACGTTAATCTGCCCTCGGTAAAAACTTCCGAATATTTTGGTGTCAATGTTTTTGATCAAAAGGGGGAACGCGATCGGTCCGATCGCCCAGCCGTTGATCAAAAACGGATCGAGGATCACGTTGACGATGACCGTCCCCAACATCACGACCATCGGCGTGATCGTATCGCCCGACCCCCGCATCAGCGCGATGAAGACGAAGAAGCCGAACATAAACGGCAGGCCGAGGGCGATGACCTCCATGTAGGCGGCCGCGCCCGGCAACACCTCGGGTGAGGCCCCCAGCAGTCCGAGGAACGGCTCGACGAACGGGTAGCTGGCCAGCCCCAATATGAGCGAGCCGACGACGGCGAAGGTGACCGTCTGGGAGGCGGCGTACTCCGCCTGTGCGGTCTCGCCGGCCCCGGTGTGCTGGGCGACCAGCACGCTCCCCGCCACGGAGAGGCCCATTCCCAGCGAGATGAGCAGAAACACCATCGGGAAGCCGAAGGAGATCGCCGCCAGCGCCTCCGTCGAGTAACGGCCGAGCCAGAAGGTGTCGGCCAGATTGTAGGCCGTCTGCAGCAGGTTCGTCACCACGATCGGCAAGGAGAGATACACCAGCGGCTTGAGGATGCCGCCCTCGGTCAACTCCAGTTCTGCCTGCCCTTTGAACACCTTCACGCGCGTTCCTCCGGACGCCAGCCGAGTTGGGCGTCGAGATAGCGCTCGATCACCCGTCGGGTTTTCTCGGGATCCTCGCCGAGGGCGACCTGCCGCAGGTGGCCGCCGTTGATCACGGTGCTGACGAACCGGGCGACTTCGGCGGCGTCGACCGGTTCGAAATACCCGGCCTCGATCCCGTCGTCGACCGCCGCTTCGACGACGCCCTGCACCGCGTTATCGAGCTCGCAGAACCGGTTGCGGTAGGTCTCGTGGAACGGGGCTTGGGCCTTCAACTCCATCAGTGCGACCGGGAACTCGTCGTCGGCCGCCGAATCGAACACCGCATCGAGGAACCCTTCGAGCCGCTCGCGGGGATCGGCGGCCTCACAGTCGACCTGCCGTTCGAACCGGTCGACCAGATCGTCGAGAAACGCGTTCAGCAACTCCTCTTTCGTATCGAAGTGGTAGTGGATCGCCGCCGTCGTCACCGACGACGCCTCTGCGATGCGCTGCATCGTCAGGTCGGCGTAGCCGTACTCACAGAGGCTCCGACCGGTCGCCCGGATGATCGTCTCGGTCGTCTCCGATTCCATGCGTCCCGACCTTACTGACTAGTTAGTAAAGGGGCTTCGGTTGTCCGAGCGGTCGACGACTGACACCACGAGACAGGTACTCGACCGAGCCACGGTCGGCTCCGACGACGGGCGGTCTACAGCCAGAGCGGGTCGACGCCGGTGTCGACGCCGAGCAGCCAAAACACCCCGGCGATCCCGACTGCCGCAGCCACCGGGATCGTGAGGTTGTCGTCGACGGCCACCCCCCGGACGATCGGTTTGATCCCGTCGGCGACCGCCGCCGGCAGCGCGCCGCCGGCCGCGGCGGCCATTCCGGCGGCCGGCCCGTTTGCGGCGACCGTAAACGGTGCGGCGAGCAGCACGCAGATCCCAGCGGTCGCCGCGACGACCGCCGGCCGTTTGTGTTCGTGAGGCCCGTTGTCGCTCATCATGCCACTGATCGGATCGGCCACCGCGAGCATCAACACCGCCGGCAGCGCGACGCTCGGGCCGAACGTCACCGTGACCGCCGTGACGCTCAGCATATACAGGGCGTAGCCAGCGACGCTGTCGGCCTCGTAGGGCCGGGTGAGTTCGTCGTAGAGCCAGTGGTTCAGCCCGACGACCAGCCGGAGGAACTCCAGCCCGAAGGCCACGGCAGTCACCCCGAGCATGAAGAGCCGCAGTTGGGTCCACGTCGCCAGATCGAGCAGATACAGCAGTGGCATCCCGACGCCGCTAACGTGGACTGCCCGCCGCCCGTACTCGCTCATCGGGGACTCACGCCGTCGTCACGTCGGTGTCGACGTCGTCGTACCGGTGGCTGAGTTCCTCGAAGTCTCGGTCGCCGGCCAGCAGCGCCGCCAGCTCGCCGGCCACCTCGTCGACCGGCAGCCGGATCTGGGCGGCCGAATCCCGCTCTCGGAGCGTCACGGTCGGCTCGCCGTCGCCTTCGAGGCCGTCCTTGTCGACGGTCACACAGAACGGCGTGCCGACCTCGTCCTGCCGGCGGTAGCGGCGGCCGATCGAGCCCGAGTCGTCGTAGCTGACCGAGATCCCCGCCCCTCGGAGCGACCCCGCAACCTCCTCGGCGACGCCGACCAACTCGTCGTCGTTGGTCACAAGCGGGAACACCGCGACGTCGGTGGGGGCCATCTCCGGTGCGAGCGAGAGGTAGCTCCGCTCTTCGCCGTCGACTTCGTCTTCGCTGTAGGCGTGCTCTAAGAGGGTGTAGACGGTCCGACCCACGCCGAAGGATGGTTCAACCACGTGGGGCGTGATGTGTTCGCCCGATTCGGTCTGTTCTTCGACCGCAAAGTTGGCGACTTCGGTGTCGACGGTGTAGCTTTCACCATCGACGTCGACCGTTACCTCGTCGCCCTCGAAGGCCTCGGGCTCCGCGTCCGCGAGGTCCTGCAGCCCCTCGGCCACGTCGGCAGCCGCGCCGCCGAACTCGGGGCCGAGCGCCGACATATCGGGGTCGACGACCGCTTTCTCGACCGTGATCGGCTCGTCGTACCGCTTGAACACGGTAAAGCGGTCCTCCGAATACTCGGCGTGTTTGGTCAGGTCGTAGTCGCCCCGGTAGGCGAAGCCCGCGATCTCGATCCAGTTGCCGTCGATCTCGCTTTCGGCGTCCCAGCAGTCGGCGGCGTAGTGGGCCCGCTCGCCGCTGAGGTGTTGGCGGAACCGGAATCGGTCCATGTCGACGCCGACGCGCTCGTACCATTCTTGGGCGATTCCAAGGTAGTACGCAACCCACGGCGAGCCGATGATCTCCTCGTCAACGGCCTCGCCGATGGTGGTCTCAACGTAGCCGCCGTCGTCTTTCTGCTGCTCGGTCGCCGGGTAGAGCGTCACGTCGACATCCGCTACGTCGTCGAGCGGCGGTTCGTCTTCCTCGGGGTCGATGAACTGTTCGAGCTCCGCTTGTGTAAACTCGCGCACGCGAATGATCCCGCGTCGGGGGCTGATCTCGTTGCGGTAGGCGGGACCGATCTGGGTGACGCCAAAAGGGAGTTGGCCGCGAGCGTACTCCTTGAGCCGCGGGAACTCCACGAAGATCCCTTGGGCCGTCTCGGGCCGCATGTATCCTGTCTGCCCTGTGCCGGGGCCGATCGAGGTCTCGAACATGAGGTTGAAATCCTCGACCGGTTCGCCGGCGAGGTCGGCCCCGCAGGTCGGACAGGCGAGGTCGTGTTCCCGGATGAGTTCCTCGACTCGGTCGACGCCGAGGGCTTCGGCGTCCTCGATCCCCTCCACTGCGTCCTCGATCAGGTGATCGGCGCGGTGGCTCTCGCCACACTCGGCGCATTCGACGAGCATGTCGTCGAAGCCGTCGAGATGCCCCGAGGCCTCGAAGACGGCCTCGGGCATGATCGTCGGGGCTTCGATCTCGTCGTTGCCGAGCCGGACGGTAAACCGGTCACGCCACGCCGATTCGACGTTATGCTTCAGCGACGCGCCTTCCGGGCCGAACGTGTAGAACCCGGCCGTGCCACCGTAGGCCCCGTTCGAGCCGAAGAAAAAGCCGCGGCGCTTGGCCAGCTCCATGAGGTCGTGCTGCTCGGCCATCAGATCCCCCCGAGCAGGTCGATGTCCCGGACCATCCCCACGAGATCCCCGCCCGCCAGCAGGGGAATCTGCTCGATATCGTTGGAGATCATCGCTTGGGCGGCCTCTGTGGCGGTCTTAGTCCGGGAGATCGTCACCACATCGTCGGTCATGACCTCCGAGATGGGTTCGGCCGGGATTTCGACGTTCCGGGTCGGGAAGTAGCTGTTGCCAACCGCTTTGATGCCTTCCCAGGCCCACTCCGAATCCTGTTCGGCGATGGATTCGCCGGTGTCGTCTTCGCCCTCGACGACGCGGGCGACCTCGACGATGTCGACCTCGGTGAGGATGCCGGTCATCTCGCCGTCGTCGTCCAACACGACCGTGTAGGGGACGTTCGCGTAGTAGATTTCGCGCTCGCCGACCGGCAGCGGCGTGTCGACGTAGGTGGTGTTGATATCCCGGCTGGCGAGTTCGCCGACCGGCGTCTCGCCGTCGATCTCCTCGCGGGCGATCGCCCGGACGATGTCGGTGAGCGTGATAATCCCCTCGAGCCGTTCGTCGTCGTCGGCATCGAGGACGGGGACGCGCCGGGCGGCCTCCTCGCTCATTAGGGCCGCCGCGGCGTGGATGTCCGCGTCGGTCGTGATCGTCGGCACGTCCCGCATCAGCAGCGCCAACTGGTCCTCGTCGGGGCTGTCGATCAGGTCGTCACGGGAGACGAGGCCGCGGTAGATCTCCGCCCCGTCGGTTTCCTTGACGACCGGCACCGACGAGAAGCCGTATTCCTGTAGGTACTCCAGAACGTCGTCGCGGGTGCCGGGGAGTTCGACGGTCACCAGCTCCGACCGTGGCGTCATCGCGTCGACTACGTGCATAGTTCGCGTACCGTCGGCCAGCCTCTTGTATCATCCGAACGCCGGCGGCCAGCGGTACTGTCTCGTTTACATTCCCTTTCGACACGTTTATATGCACCCGGGTGAGACAGTCAACCATGCCACAGGAACACACACCTGTTGCCGACGGCTCGGACGCCGAGGTGATGGCTTCGATCGATGGCGCTTCCGGAAGCCCATCGTATATCATCGCCGATATCAGCCGCGACGACGCGTGGCTGTCGGTCCGGCAGCGCGACGCGCCGGTACTCGCCGAGTGGTGTTGACCTGTTTTATTGCCGTTTTTGCCCGCCGACGAGCGCCGCCAGTAGCCGGTTGGTCGGTACGTCGACCCCATACTGCGCGGCTCGCTCGACGACGGCCCCGGTGATGGCCTCGATTTCTGTCTCCTGCCCGGCGTCGACGTCCTGTAGCATCGACGACCGATTGGCTGCGGTCGACGCGGCGACTTCCCGTACGGCGTCGACTGCGGCGTCGTCGCTCAGGTCGACGCCCGCTGCCCGAGCAACGGCGGCCGTCTCGCGGGCCGCACGCCGGGCGACCGACCACAGCGGCTCCTCGCGGATCGCCCCGTTTTCGACCCGCGCCAGTGCGGTCACGGGGTTGATCGCGGCGTTGACTGCGAGTTTCTCCCATCGTTGTCGGGCCATGTCCTCGCGGCGGTCGGTCTCGATGCCAGCCGCCCGGAACGCCCTGTCGACCGCCGCCGCGTACTCCGCGGCCACCGAGTCACCGACCGCCTCGCCGTCGTCGGCGTACGGGCCGAGGGTGACCGTTCCGCGACCGGTACAGTCGACGCGGCCCGGCTCGCGGAGCCGCGCGCCGTAGGTCACCGTCCCCGCCAGCACCGGCACCGAGAGGTCGGCAGCCAGCGTCTCCTCGGTGAAGCCGTTCTGGAGCGAGCACACGGCGGAAAACGAGCCGGTCGACAGCGCCTCGGCGGCCGCGGCAGTGTCGCCGGCCTTCACCGTCACGAGCGCCACGTCGCCGCCCAACCCCTCGTTGTCAGTGGTGGTCTGCGGCCGAACCGTCGTTTCGACTGCACCGCCAACGGTGAGGCCGTCGGCCTCAACCGCCCGCATGTGGGCCGGTCGACCGACCAGCGTCACCTCGTGGACGCCCGCGAGCAACCCGCCGATGAGGCTCCCGAGACTCCCGGCACCGAAGACGACGAACTCCATACCCGACGATTGCCCGCCGCCGGCAAAAACACCGCGAGTCGACCGGCCTCCCACAGCGGTTGGTCGGCTGGCTCCGTCGACCGAGGATCTCCACTCGAAACGGAGGGGGTTTGGGAGTAGCTCCCAGCCGTTACATGAAGTCGGCGATGCCGCTCTGTTTGTTCTTGTCGTTCTCGAAGACGGACTCGAGGGAGCGTTCGAGAATCCGCAGGCGCTGTTTGGTGTACTCCCGGCAGCCGAACCGCTCGGCGACCTCGATGGCGGTGTCCATGTACTTGTTGACAGAGCCCTCGTGGACCGTGAGGTTCACCCGGCCGCCACACTCCCGGCATTCGCCCGACAGCGGCATCCGGCGGTACTTCTCGTCGCAGTCGAGACACCGGGTCTCTTGGCTCGAAAACGCCCGGAGGTTGCCGATCAGATCGGGGAGGAAGTGGTACTCGATGACGCGTTCGGCCACGTCGGTCTCGTCGACCGCCCGGAGCTTGCGGGCCAGCTCCAGCTGGGCGTCCATCTTGTCCATCATCGAGCCGAGCGTCTTGTACGCAGAGAGACTCGGCCCCATGTGGATGTTCGTCGTCGAATGGGTGTGGTCGAAGCCGCGGTACTGGTCCTTGGTGCCGAGTGTATCCTCGCCGATCTGGATGTCGACGTCCTCGGGGTCGGCCATCTCCAGGGTGGCCTCGTAAAATTCGCGGGGGTAGGTGTCGACGATGTCCATATTGTGGGCCTCGTCGTCGATCTCGGCCGGATCGATGCGCGAGGACATCACCAAGGGTGCGTCCATCCGCCCACCGCGCTTGTCGGGGAGGAACTGTCGACTGAAGTTCAACAGGCCGTCCATCAGGAGCATTACGCAGTCTTCGTCACCATCACATTGCGCAGTAAACAGATCATTTGCGACGAGTGTGTGCGTTTCTTCGACAGTTAGACTGTACGTGTGGTCGACATCGCTTTCGGCATACTGTATCGACGTGATTTGGTCGACCAGCACGTCTCCACCGTCACCAGACAGTTCGATTAGTTCACTGTTGTCGGAACTAGCCGCTGTCTCTCGTGTGGACTCGCGTGGCGCTGGGATGGTGTCACCGGCGTCGAGTTCTATTGCGTCGACCTCCTGTGGGCTCCCGTCCCACTGAAGCATGGTGTGGTCCGGCGTGACGGTGATCTCACGACCGTGTTCCGTTTCGATGGTGACGAGGTGGTCAGTCGACTGGTGTTTTGAGACGGCGTCGACTCGCTGTACCGTTCGGTTTCCATCGCTATCGATCGATGGCACCTCGATTGTCGCGGACAGCTTCTGGAACTCCGTACCGAAGTCGTCCGTCTCAGGATCGGTGAGCCGCTCCTCAACGATGGACTGTATGTTTCCGGACTGCCATTCGCCACCCGGCGTTCTGTATTCGACTTCGGTCTCCGGATGGAAGCAGTTCCGCCGTTT
>JAWOEO010000203.1:0-4165 GCA_046482755.1 Halohasta sp.
CCGACACGAATCCGCTCCGAGTAGTCTGGTCCTACCGGTTCGTTATACCCTTCCTACTGGCCGCACCGGCGGTCGCCATGCTCACACTGGGCCCGCCGTGGGTCGACCTCGCGGCGGGTGTCGACCCGGCGCTGGCGAGCGTTCGGAACCTGCTGGTGATCGCTGTCGGTGGCGGCTACATTCGGACCACGTCGATCACCGACTCGCGGGCGGCGATCCAGCGGACGGTGCCGGGTCGACCGGGGCAGTTCCTCGGGCTCGGGATCGAACTCGTCGCCCGATTTCTGCCGGTCTTGCGGCGGGACCTGCTGGCGATTCGGGACGCCGAAGCCGCCCGGCTGGGGACCGATCGGCCACTCCGCGAGCGAATGTCGACGCTGGCAACTGCTGGGCTGAATCGCGCCTTTCGCCGGGCCGACCGGCTGTCGGCCGCGATGCAGGCGCGGTGTCTCTCGTGGAACCCGACGCTGCCGCCCCTACGGTTCGGGTGGGTCGACCTGCCGGTCGTGGGACTGTCGGTACTGCTGCTCGGGGCCTCGGTAGCGCAGTTCGTCGGGATCGGGCCGGCGGGTTAGTCTTCCCGTTGGTCGGCGATCCGCTGGAGCGCGTCGGCGATCGCCTCGACGGCCGCGAGGAACCGCCAGCCGAGATACACGCCGCCACAGAAGACGCCGATCCAGAGTCCGAAGAGGATCTGCCCGGCAATAACGACCGAATACGCCAACACGAGGAGGTAGCTGACGCCGAAGACGACGAGCCACGACCGGCGGACGGTGGGTGGTGACCACTCGCTCATATACCGGCATTGGTCAGCGGATCGGAAAACGGATCGAACGTGTTTCGGACTGAGAGACCTACTCGCGGCTGGCGTCGACGTCGATCGCGTCGACCGGACAGATATCCACACAGAGCATACAGTCGATACACTGGTCCTCGCGGGTGGGTTCGACCTTCTTCTCGCTGGCCGGGTGGTCGGGGGTCTCTACCCACGTGAAAACGTCGACGGGGCAATCTTCGAGACAGGCCCCGTCGCCCACACAGATGTCGTAGTCGACGGCGACGTGGGTGCCGTGGATGCCCAGCTTTTCCGGCGGATCGACGGGCCCCCAGACGTCGACGCCGTTTTCCGCACCCACCTGCTCGCGGTTCACATCGAAGTTCGGGTCGATAGCCATTACCGAACGATGGGATGGGTGGCTACTTAAGCGCGTTCTCTGTGCGGGTTCGAAGGGGTGTCGATCGGTGCACAGCGGCGACCCAGGCGGTCGCCCCATGCGGGAGCAGGTCGACAGGTCACGACCGAACCCGGTCGAGATCGCTCACAAACGCCTCAAGCGCCTCGCGGGTGACGTGGGGCATACAGACGATCCGGAGCTCGCCGCTGGCGGTCCGAGAGATCCGCCAGCCTGCCTCGCGGAGTGCGTCGAACGTCGACGGTGCGAGCGAGGCGGCCACCAGCGGTAACTCGGGGTCGACGGTCTCGATCCCACGAGCCCGGAACTCGCGGGCGAGATAGTCGGCGTTGGCCTGCTGGGTGCGGTAGCTCTCGCGGTAGCCCGCCGGCCACAGCGCCTCCATCGCCGCCAGCGCGCCGGCGACGCCTGCGCCGCTCCGGGTGCCGGTAAGGGTCGCCTGCGAGGTGGTCTCCAGATAGGGCGTGTCGACCGCCAGCGCGTCCAGGGTCGCCCGCTCGCGGGCCAGAAACCCCCCGGCGGGGACCGGGGCTTGGCCGAACTTGTGGGGATCGATCGCCATCGAGTCGATCGGTGCGTCGGCAAACGACCACTCGTGGTCCGTGAAGGGTAGCAGAAAGCCGCCCCACGAGGCGTCGACGTGCATCCACGCGCCCGCGTCGTGGGCGATCGCGGCGAGTTCGGGGATCGGGTCGACGCGGCCGTACTCGGTGGTGCCGGCGACGCCGACGACGAGGGCGGTGTCGGCGTCGACCGCCGCTTCGACCGCATCGAGGTCCGCCCGGTAGGCGTCGTCGACCGGGACCGTCCGGAGTTCCATGCCCAATAACTCGGCGGCCTTGGTGAGGCTGAAGTGGGCGCTCTTGGGGGCGACGATGTTAGGAGCATGCGTTTCGGCGCGGTTGCGGGCGGCGCGGGCGGCCTGAATGTTGGCCTCGGTGCCGCCGCTGGCGATATAGCCCAGCGGCGAATCGAGGCCGGCGATCTCTCCCAGCAGGTCGACGGCCTCGCGTTCCAGTTCGGCGACGGTTTCGTAGGTCGCGGGATCGCCGGGGTTGGCCGAGAGGAACCGCACGGCCTCCTCGTGAGCTGCGGGGTGGGGGACCGTACACATCGAGGAGAGCACGCGGTCGAACGCCTGTGGCTGCGGCCGCCGAACACGTTGCATCGAAGGTGTATAGGATCGAACAGGGTTTAGATGCTGTGGTACTGACCGACGTACCGCCTCATCGTTCGGGAGGAATGAATAACCCGTGTCGGCAGTCAGAACGCCCTAAGCTCTTCGAGGACCGCCGCGGCGCTACCGTCGGCGATGGCCTCGCGGGCCGCGGTCACGCCGGCCTCGATCGAGTCGACATCGTCGCGGGCGTAGATCCGAAGGGCGGCGTTGAGCGCGACGGCATCGGCGAACTGGTCGGCGCGATCGCCCGCCACGACGGCTTCGGTGATCGCCGCGGAGTCGACGGCCACGTCGTCGACGTGGAGATCCTCGCTCTCGAAGTCCATCCCGTACTCCGCGGTCTCGATCCCGTAATCGGTGAACTCGCCGTCCGCTCGCGGTTCCTCGTCGTCACCGCTCGGCTGTTCCGAGTCGGTCGGCGGCTCGCGGGTCCATTCGGCGACCTTCGTGAATCCGGGGCGAATGTCGTCGTAGCCCTCCATCCCTTGGAACATGATCACGCGGTCGAGGTCGTGGTGGCGGCTCTCGGCGACGGTGTCGACGATCTTTGTGGCGAAGGCGAGGTGGTAGAAGGAACCGAGATGCACGTCGGCGTTGGCGGGGTTGGCGATCGTCTCGATGGTGTTGACGAACGTCCGGACGCCCATCCGGTCGCGGCGGTCGAACAGCTCGTCGACGACGGGGTTGAACGCGGGCTGGTAGTAGAAGCCGAACCCGGTGGCGTCGACCATGTCGGCCGACGTTTGGGGGCTGAGTTCGGTGGCGACCCCGAGTTCGTCCAGCACGTGTTTGTAGGCGTCCTGTTTCTGGGTCGGCACCCGGTCCCCCGAGTGGACGACCACCGGGGTGCCCGCGGCGGCGGCGACGACGCCGGCGGCGACCCCGAGGATCGCGCTTGTGCCTTTGCCGTCGTAGTTGGCCCCGCAGTCGACGGGATCGCAGTCGGGTTCGGCGACGTCGACGTGTTCGCACATAACGTCGGTGTAGGCCGCGAGTTCGGTGGGTGTGTTCCGCTTCCACCGGTTGGCGAGCCAGAAGGCCCCGAGAGTGGTTGGGTCGGGTTTCCCCGCGATGATGCGCTCGAAGGCCTCGGCGGCCTGCTCGCGGGTCAGGTCGTCGGCGGACTTGTGGCCCGACCCACAGACCTCGGTCATGAGTCGCTGGAGGGGCCACTCGCCAAAGGAGTCAGTCGACTGCATAGCCCCCCTTTCCCTGTCGGCCGCAAAAGCGTCCCGTTCGAGGCCAAAGGGACCGTTAGCCACGACGGCCGGCCAGAACTGTGTGGACCGATAGATGAAACCCTACCCGCCTCCCTACGCTCCCTATGAGCGACGAGCGGCCGACACCCAGCGAGTTCGGGACCACCGACGACGCCCCGCCGGTCGACGAAAAGCCGTACAAGATCATCTTCGAGGCCAACAAGTGCTTCGGGGCGGGCCGCTGTGCGGAGGCCTCGACCAACTGGGACCTCGACCTCGAAACCGGCGTTGCCAGCCCACGAACCTACTTCCTCGAGGAGTCGGAACTCGATGAGAACGTGCGAGCCGCCGAACTCTGTCCAGCCAAGAAGGGCGACGGGGTGATCCACATCATCGACCGCGAGCGGGACGTCGAGATCGCGCCCGATCCCCACGGCGACGGCTCGCTGAGCGTCGACTGGTAGCCCACATCGAAACCCACTTTTGTCGGATGAGCGAAGAACGAGTGGGCGAGGGTGGCTGAGCCAGGCCAAAAGCGGCGGGCTTAAGACCCGCTTCCGAAGGGATCCCTGGGTTCGAATCCCAGCCCTCGC
>JAWOEO010000253.1:0-5031 GCA_046482755.1 Halohasta sp.
GGCGGCCTGATGAGTGGCAAGCACTGCGTGTTGACTTCCTAGCTCCGTTTCATCGCGGATCGTGTCATACGCAAGGGACTGTACGTCACGTTTGGTGTGACATTCGCTCCACGCCATCTCGACAGCGAGTTGGCAGCCACGTTTCCACTCAGTAATTGTCCTCTCAAGCAACTCACGTTGCTCTTCGGTTACCGAAAGGCGGGTAATTGCGGTTCGACGCACGTAGTCGTCTGCCACAGTGAAGTTGTGGCTCGGTATCGAATATAAATCTCAGTACGGCAAAATGGATAGGTATGCCTAAGCAACTTTCTTTCTTTCGTGAAGAAAATAGCGGGAAGTAGATTTGAACTACCGATCTCCGGGTTATGAGCCCGGCGGAATCTCCTGGCTATCCCATCCCGCTACCAGAGCCAATGCCACAGTTACGGTTAAGGGTTATGATTCGACCGCAGTATGGCAGTTTTGACCGAGTCACAGCCTCCCACGAGTCGTCGACGGGCTCCCAGAATCGGCCGCTCACGAGAGGAGAACAAGTCGACACAGCGACCGAAAAACGGCTCAGACCGAGAGTTTACTGCGGGCCTTGACGACATCGAGGGCCTCGGCGTCGATGGTGTCGACCTCCAGCCAGTGGGGGACGTACTCGCGTTTCTGGTAGGTTTCGTGCTCGTCCTCGGTGCCGATGGTACACCACAGCTGGACCTCGTCAGGACCGTGCCAGTCGCCCTGTCGTTGGATGCCGAAGCAGACCTGTTCTTTCCCATCGTAGTCGATGATCGCGCCCTTGCGGATGCCGGGGTCCCCGTTGACGATGAGTTGCTGCATACCCGCGATTCGACCGGTCGAGGCTTAATGGCTTCGACATTCGACACTTGGCAGCCGCCGGTCGGAACCGGCAGTCGACGGCCGACATGTGGCCGTCGGGATCCATGGCTACCAGTCGACACGAACCGTGAGTGCCAGCGGACGCGAGCGACCGTCGACGCGGCCGATGTATGGGATGGAATCCCACGAAATCCGGCCCCAGCGGGCGGCTCGAACCAAACGGGTTTTAACGGGCGGTGCCAAAGGGCCGCCAAGGTAGATCTCACTATGGAAATGCCACGCCGAATGAATACGTACTGTCCGCACTGTGACGCCCACCACGAACACGAAGTCGAGAAGGTCCGCACCGGTCGCTCGACCGGGATGAAGAAGGTCCAAGACCGCCAGCGTGCCCGCCAGACCTCGACCATCGGCAACAGCGGGAAGTTCTCGAAGGTGCCCGGTGGCGACAAACCCACCAAGAAGACCAATCTCACCTACCGCTGCAGCGACTGCGGCAAGGCCCACATGCGCAAAGGATGGCGCGCTGGCCGACTCACCTTCCAGGAGTAACGATGGCAGGCACCTACATCCGCGTGAAATGTGACGACTGCGAGAACGAACAGATCGTCTTCGGCAAGGCCGCGACGACCGTCTCCTGTGCGGTCTGCGGCACCACCCTCGCCGTGCCGACCGGCGGGATGGCGGAGATCGACCACGAGATCGTCGAGACCGTCGAAGCCCGATAACCGACTGGACATTTCATCATGCAATACAGTGGCTGGCCCGAACCGGGTGCGCTCGTCGTCGGCAAAGTCGACGAGATCACCGACTTCGGCGTCTTCGTCGACCTCGAAGAGTACGAGAACAAACGCGGGCTCGCCCACATCAGCGAGGTCGCCTCCGGCTGGATCAAGAACGTTCGCGACCACGTCCGCGAAGGACAGACAGTCGTCGCCAAAGTCCTCGACGTCAAGGAAAGCTCCGAGCAGATCGATCTCTCGATCAAGGACGTCAACGAACACCAGCGCAAGGAGAAGATCCAGGAGTGGAAAAACGAACAGAAGGCCGACAACTGGATGCTGCTGGCACTCGGCGAGGACGTCGACGACGAGACCTACGGCACGGTCGCCAACGGCCTGCTCGCGGAGTACGAATCGCTGTACGACGCCTTCGAGGAGGCGGCAATCCACGGTGAGGAGGCCCTCGAGGAGACCGATCTCGACGACGAAGACATCGAAGCGATCGTCGAGACCGCCCGCGAGAACGTCTCGGTCCCCTACGTCAACGTCACCGGCTACGTCGACCTCGAATGCCCGACCGCCGACGGCGTCGACGCGGTCAAAGAGGCGCTGCAGGCCGCCGAGGGCAACGGCGAGATCCCCCCGGAGATCGAACTGTCGGTGTCGTATGTCGGTTCACCGGAGTACCGGATCACGGTCCGTGCGCCGGACTACAAGACGGCCGAAAAGGAACTCGAAGCCAGCGCCGACCGTGCCACGGCGGCCATCGAGTCCGCCGGCGGGGCCGGCGGGTACCACCGCGAGCGCCGCGAAGACGACGAGTAGATGAAATCCGACATCCGGGTCTGTGTCGACTGGACGGCCGAACACGACCGACCGGTCTACAGCCTCGGCGAGACCTGCCCCGCTTGCGGCGGACCGACCGAAAACAGCGCGCCAGCCCCCTTTAGCCCCGAGGATCCCTACGGGGAGTACCGACGGGCTCTTAAGCGGCGCGCTCACGAGTAGGGGCATGGACGAGATCGATATCGAACACGTTGCAGAGGTCTCTCTCTCCGATCCGGTACTCATCGAAGGACTGCCAGGCGTCGGCCACATCGGCAAACTCGTCGCCGAACACCTCGTCGAGGAGTTCGACAGCCAGCTCGTACGCCGGGTGTACGCCGCCGAGTTCCCCCCACAGGTGACCGTCGACGATGCGGGCGTCACCGACCTCACGGCGGCCGAGTTCCACGCCATCGAAACGCCGGACGACGCCGCGGATCTGCTGGTGTTGACCGGCGATCACCAGGCTTCGACCAACGCCGGCCATTACACGCTAACCGACGCGTTCCTCGATATTGCCGACTCCTTCGGCGTCGACCACGCCTACGCGTTGGGCGGGGTCCCAACTGGCGAACTCGTCGAGGAGTACACCGTCCTTGGAGCCGTGACGAGTGCCGATCTCAAGGAGCCGCTCGAAGCCGCCGGCGTCGAGTTCCGCGGCGACGAGCCCGCCGGCGGGATCGTCGGCGTCAGTGGCCTCCTCCTCGGCCTGGGTGAGCGTCGCGGGTTGGACGCTACTTGTCTGATGGGCGAGACCAGCGGCTATCTCGTCGACCCGAAAAGCGCCCAAGCGGTGCTTGAGGTCCTCCAAGAGGTCATCGGCTTCGAGGTCGACGTCGGCTCGCTGGAGGAGCGCGCCGAGGAGATGGAGGAGGTCGTCGGCAAGATCCAGGAGATGCAATCCCAGCAGCAACAACAGATGCTGCCCGACGACGAACTCCGCTACATCGGCTGACGGCCAGTAGCCACGGGTTTCGTGCCGGTAGCCGCCGACTACTGTGCTCGTAGTCGCCGACTACTCGTGCCGTCTGGGCCGATTCTTTCGTCGACCGGTCGGGCTGGTTGTCAGACGAACCGACCGGTGAGCGGGCCTGAGCCAAGGTTTTACACCGTCCGGTACGACGGGCCGGTATGACATCTGTCCGAGTAGCCGGCGTCGGGCTGACCCCCTTCGGTGCCCACGGCGACCGCGCCGGCCGGGAGCTGTTTGCGGCCGCAGCGCTGGCGGCCTTCGAGGACGCCGGCGTCGACCGTGCGGCGGTCGACCAGCTCAACTACGGCAACTTCATGGGTGCACTCGCCGAGGACCAGGGCCACCAAGCGCCGCTGATGGCCGAACCCGCCGGCCTGCGTTGTCCGGCCACGCGCTACGAGGAGGCCTGTGCCTCCGCGGGCGTCGCGGTCCGGGAGGCGGTCCGGACGATCCGCTCGGGGGAGGCCGACGTCGTCCTCGCCGGCGGGATGGAGCGGATGACCACCCTCGACACCGGCCGGGTGACCGCGGCGCTGGCGATCGCGGCCGACGAACTCTACGAGGTGCGGGCCGGCGTCACCTTCCCGAGCGCCTACGCCCTGATGGCACGGGCCTACTTCGAGCGCTTCGGCGGCAGCCGGGAGGAGCTGGCCCACATCGCGGTCAAGAACCACGCCAACGCGGTCGACAACGAGTTCGCCCAGTACCAGAACGAGATCAGCCTCGATCAGGCCCTC
Source organism: Halohasta sp. (assembly GCA_046482755.1). Classification (GTDB taxonomy): domain Archaea; phylum Halobacteriota; class Halobacteria; order Halobacteriales; family Haloferacaceae; genus Halohasta. The sequence continues at coordinate 4,083 of JAWOEO010000253.1, forward strand.
GATAGCCCACCGGTCGCCGAGCCACTCCACCTCTACGACGCCTGTCCGATCACCGACGGTGCGAGCGCGGTGCTACTCGTCTCGGAAGAGTATGCGGCGACTAACGATATCGAGGCCCCCGTCTCGATCACCGGCAGCGGGCAGGGCGGCGACAACCTCGCGCTGCAGGACCGCAACGAGATGGCCCAGACGCCGGCCACCGAAACCGCCGCCGCCGAGGCCTACGGCGAGGCCGGAATCGCCGCCGCCGACGTCGACTTCGCGGAGGTCCACGACTGCTTTACGATCGCCGAAGTCCTCGCAATCGAGGGGCTCGGCCTCTTCGACCCCGGCGAGGGGATCGCGGCGGCCCGCGACGGCCGGACGACCGCCGACGGCGAGACGCCGATCAACCTCTCGGGCGGATTGAAGGCCAAGGGCCACCCGGTCGGCGCAACCGGCGGGAGCCAGATCGCCGAGATCACCCGCCTCCTCCGGGGCGATCACCCCAACAGCGACGCCGTCGACGACGCCACCGTCGGCGTCGCCCACAACGCCGGCGGCACCGTCGCCAGCGCGGTCGTCCACGTTTTGGAGGTGGACCGATGACACACCACGAACAACCGGCGACCTACGACGAATGGCTCGACGCGATCGACGCGGGCGAGCCGTTCTACCTCCGATCACCGGAAGGACACGGCTCGCTGCCGCCGCGGCGGGTCTGTCCCCACTCAGGGTCGACCGACCTCTCACGGGAACCGCTGCCCGAGACCGGCACGATCGAGACCTACACCGTCGTCCACGTTGGCGCAACAAAGTTCGACGACGACACGCCCTACGTCAGTGCGGTCGTCGACTTCGGCCCGGTCGCACTCACCGGCATCGTCCGCGGCGTCGACCCCGAGGCCGGCGCTGTCGGCCAGGACGTGGGCGTTACTGCGGGAACCCCGCAGACAGCCGGGGAGCCGGC
>JAWOEO010000093.1:0-4530 GCA_046482755.1 Halohasta sp.
AAGAATTAAAGAACTCTCCGAAAAAGCCGATTTTATAGTAACTGAGATGTCCATGGGTCAGATGGTTGACGACGTCAAACTTAACGTAACCGATAATACCCGGGTTGAATTTCACGGAAAACCGGGCGGAGGAATACCGGATGCGGACAAGATTTTTGAAATAGCCAAAGGAATGATAAAATGAAATTCACACTTCCCGAAAGCCTGCAGAATGTATCCACCCATTACTGCCCGGGATGCGGCCACGGGGTAATACACCGAATCCTGGCCGAAGCAATAGACGAACTGGGGATCCGGGAAAAAGTAGTCTCCATTGCTCCGGTCGGCTGTGCTGTATTCGGATACTTTTACTGGAACTTTGATACCGCCGAAGCCGCCCACGGAAGGCCTCCGGCTATTCGGGCGTCACCTCGATGGAGATCATCGACAACGCCATCCCCCACATCGGCGGCGAGGCACCCAAGATGGAGACCGAATCCCGCAAGCTCTTGGGAAGCTTCGACGGCGGCGAACTAAGCCTCCACGACTCGACGGTCAACGCCTCCTGTAACCGGATCCCGACCCTCGATGGCCACCTCGAAAGCCTCTTTGTCGACCTCGCAGACGATCCCTCGGCGGAGGAGGCCCGCGAGGCCATGCGCGAGTACCCCGGCGTCGACCTGCCGAGTGCCCCCGACCAGCTCATCCACGTCTTCGGCGACGAGGAGATGTACCGCCCACAGCCCCGGCTCGACCGCGAGCGCGAAAACGGGATGCAGATTTCGGCTGGCGGGGTCGAAGCGACCGACTCCGGTATCAAATACAACTGTCTGGCCCACAACACCCTCCGCGGGGCCGCCGGGGCGAGCCTACTGAACGGCGAACTACTGGTCGAAGAAGGCTGGATCTAACCCGGTCGACGACTGGCCACTCGAAGCTGTTTCTGCGGTCCGAACGCGACGGACTGTCGACAGCATGGCATCCTTTCATCCCGGATCAAGACTTTTGTATGTGTATCGGTATCACATTGTATGGTAGACATATTCGTGGGCCGGTTGATGTCTTCGCCGGTCGAAACAGTGCGTCCAGCGACGTCCGTACGTGAGGCTGCAAGGGTGCTTCTCGACGAAGATATCGGGTCGCTTGTCGTGGTCGACGACGACAACGCGGTGGTCGGCATTCTGACGACGACCGACTTCGTCCGGATCACGGCCGACGATACTGCCGCCGAGGCGACGGTACGTGACTACATGAGCACCGACGTGACGACCACCACGGCGAACGACTCGATCAACGACGTGGCGGGGGAAATGATCGACGGTGGGTTCCACCACCTGCCGGTGGTCGACGAGGAGGCTGGCGTCGTCGGGATATTGACGACGACGGATCTGACCGCCTACCTCTCGACGGTCGAGTCGCCACCGGCGGCCTAAACGACGCGGTTCTCGAAGTCGGTCTCGCCCTCGCGGTAGCGGTCGACGTTCGTCGCTAGGATCTCCGCGAGCCGCTCGTAGTAGTCGGGCGTGTGGCCAGCGTTGTGCGGGGTGATCGAGACGGTATCGAGATCCCACAGCGGGTGGTCGTTCGGCAGCGGTTCGGGGTCGGTCACGTCGAGTGCGGCGCCGGCGATCCGGTTGGCCCGCATCGCCGAGACGAGGTCGTCGGTCTCTACCACGCCGCCGCGGGCGATGTTCACCATGAACGCATCGGTCGGCAACGTCAGCAAGGCCTCGCTGTCGATCAGGCCCTCGGTTTCGTCGGTCAGCGGACACGCGAGGACGAGGTAGTCCGTTCTGGCCAGTGCGTCGTGGAGCTCGTCGAACCCTAGTACCTCGTCGGTCGGCCCGCCCTTCTCGGGGGTGTAGCGCACGCCAATCGTGTCGACGCCGAAGGGATCGAGTCGGTCGACGACCGCCTGTCCGATCGCGCCGAGGCCGACGACGGTGACGGTGCTGCCGTGGAGTTCGCGGGCGGGATAGGAGCGCCACTCGTTGCGCTCGGCCTGTCGCCAGGCCTGCTTGAACCCCCGAACGTACGAGAGGATCGCCCCGAGGACGTACTCGCCGATGTTGGGGCCATGGACGCCCGAGGCGTTGGTGACCGCGGTGCCGTTGGCCTCGAACGCATTGAGGTCGAGGTGGCCGACGCCGGCGTACACACAGGCGAAGAGATCGAGGTTCGAGGCGTCGACCTCGGTCGGATCCATCGAGAACCCGGTGACGATCGGGACCGATTCGATCAACGCCCGCTCCTCGTCGGGGGTCCGGGCGACCGCGATCTCGGTCTCCGGGAGCTGGGATCGGAGCGCACTCGCGTAGTCGTCGGCCGACAGTCCGTGGATCTTCTGCCGCAGTATCGCGATTTCCGGCTCGCTCATGGGCGGGTTTCGATGCCCATTCACATGAGTCTACGGCAATCCGGGAGGACTGCCGACACGATGGAGGACCCAAAGGCCAAAGACGCCTGACAGCCATCCCACAGCTATGGGATTCGGCAGTCGACTGCGGTCGGCGTGGCAACCGGCGCTCGTGGTGCTTTCGGTCTTCCTGCTGGTCGGCGGGAGCTTCTGGGGGCTGCTGGCGGTCAGCGTCGGGCAACTGCTCGCCGCCCTCGTCGTACTCACCGTCTCTGTACTCGTGGTCGTCCGACTGAGCGGCGGCGAGGCCAGCGATGGGACCGAGTCGAGTTGGAACGCCATCCCGAACTGGCAGTACGACGGTCGACACGTCGAATCCGGCGGGCTCACTCGCGGCGAGCAGGAACAGGCCCTCGAAGAGATCCACGACGAGGCCGCAAAACGCCACGACGAGCACCACCACAGGAAGTAACGCTGGCTTCAGGCCGAGAGATCTACGATTGCCGGTCGGTCACGTCCTCCTGGAGGCCGACCCAGTTGCTGATCGTCCCCGTCTCGTCGGGGATCGGTGCGACCGCGAGGTGGTTCCAGAACATCGTTCCGTCACGGCGGTAGTTGCGGAGGTCGACGATCACCGGTGCCCAGATGTCGATGGCCTCGTGGAGATCCGCAACGGGCTCGCTGGCGGTCTCGGGACCCTGCAGGAGTCGCAAGTTCTCGCCGAGCACGTCGGCGTCCGCGTAGCCCGTGATTTCCTCGAAGGCTGCGTTGGCGTAGTAGATCGGGTTGTCCCGATAGGCCGGCCCGGAGATCGCTATTCCAACGGGTGCGTCGTCCATCGCGGGCGTGTTCCACGACAGTGGCGTGTCGTCGTCGTGGTAGGCCGACGGGCCAGCGGCGGTCCGGATCTCGCCCAGAATCTCGGCGATCGTCTCCAAGACGTCCATCGAGTCGACTGTGGGGCCGGCCGATGCGGCGTGCGTTGCGAACAGTCGACTGAGTTCGGCGTCAGCGGATCGACGGTCGGCATCGGCGGACATACACTCCTGTAGGGGACGGCGTTATATACCGCCTTCCGATCGGTAGCGGTGAGTAGTCACTGCCTACCGACCAGTTACGGGCCGATAGTTCAGTGGGTTTAATACCGACTCGCCGGGGTAGACGGTATGGAACGCGTAGACGTAGCCATCGTCGGCGGCGGGCCCGCGGGGACCGCAGCGGCCCACGCGGCGGCGAGCGGCGGTGCCTCCACGCTCGTCTTCGAGAAGGGCGTCCCACGGGCCGACCGCGAGGGACTCGGGCCGGATTCGACTGATGCGGCAGGGATCCTCGACTACTGGGTCGACCTCATGGATATCCACCCCGATGAGTTCCCCGACGACGTCCTCCTCCAGGAACTCGACCGTGCGGAGTTCATCGGGCCGACCGAAGCCTGCACGCTCACGAGCACGGGCATCGATGCCTCCTACGACCACTTCGGCTACACGTTTAATCGCGCGCGGTTCGACGACTGGCTCCGCGAGCGTGCCGAGGACGCTGGCGCGGAGTACCGGCTCAAGGTGCGAGTGACGGGCGTCGACACTGATCTCGATGCAGTCGACAACGAGCCACGACACGTCGTCTCGCTGGCCAGCGGCGAGGAGATCGGAGCCGACTACCTGATCCTCGCCGACGGGCCACAGCGAACCGTCACGAATGGGGTGCTCGACGACTACCTCCCCGACGACAGAAAGGCCTCGGAACTGCTGGCCTCGCCGACCGCCAACCACATCGCCTATCAGGAGTACCGCCGGTTCCCCCAAGAGGTCTTCGAGAAACTCAAAACCGCGATCAAGTTCTGGTGGGGTGTCATGCCCGGCCACACCGCCTACCCGTGGGTGTTCCCGAACGACAACCGGGTCTGCCGAGTCGGGCTGACGATGCCGATCGGCCTCGATATCGACGCCATCGACGACCGCGAGGCGTACGAACTCCTTCGGCCCGAAGACGATTCCATCCCGCAGGGGAGTACGTACATCCGGCGGCTGCTGGAGTGGCAGTAGGGCGACGAGTACGTACCATGCCGGTTCCCCTGCAATTAAAGCTTTTACGGGTGCTGCAGGAGCAAGAAGTCGAGCCTGTGGGGGGGAATCATTCAATCAAACTCAATATTCGCATCATCTCTGCAACTAACACCAACCTCGAAGAGATGATAA
>JAWOEO010000099.1:0-2744 GCA_046482755.1 Halohasta sp.
ACACCCAGCGCGCCTACGACCCGACGCGCCTGAAGTACCCGATGGTACGGGCCGACTGGTCGCCAGACGACCCCAATCCGACCGGGAGAGGGGAAGACGCCGAGTTCGAGCGGGTCTCCTGGGAGGATGCCCTTGACCTCGTCGCCGGGAAGATGGAGTCGCTGAAATCAGAGTACGGGGCCGAGAGCGTCCTCTTCCACGAAGGATCGGGGAACTACGGCCAGACGGGCAAGTCGTTCCTGCGGCTCGCCTCGCTGTTCGGCGCGACGCAGTCGGCGTGGGGGATCGACACCAACGTCGGCAAGGGATTCAACCGCGTCACCGGCCACGGTGCCTTCCTGCCACCGACGAACGAGTCCGAGGACTGGAAGAACGCGAAAACGATCATCGTCTGGGGCTCGGATATCCTCTCGAGCCAGTTCCAGATGGACGCCTCGAAGGTGCTTGACGCGGTCGAGAACGGCGCGAAGCTCGTCGTCGTCGACCCGGTGTTCACGACGACGGCGGCGAAAGCCGACCTCTGGCTCCCCGTCAAGCCCGGAAAGGACGTCTACCTCATCCTCGCGATGATGCACACCGTCTTCGAGGAGGAGACCTACGACACCGACTTCCTCCGGAAGCGGACGACAGCACCCGCACTGGTCCGCGAGGACACCGGCGAGCTGCTCCGTGCGGCGGACGTCTCGGTCGACGGGAGCGACGACCAGGTCGTCGCCATCGAGGCGGGAAGCGGCGACCCGGTCTCCCTCGAACCCGAAACCGAGGGCAGCTACGAGCTGTTCGGCGAGTACACGGTCGACGGCATCGACTGTGTGACCTCGCTGACGACGCTCCGTGACCACGCTGCCGACTACGCGCCCGAGGCGATCGCCGAGAAGACCGGCGTCGACGCCGAGAACATCCGGACGGCCGCACGCTGGCTCGCCACCCGCGGTCCCGGTGGGATCGCATCGAGCTACGCCATCGGTCGCTACACCTACGGCCACATCTTCGGGCAGTCCTACGCCATCATGCTGGCGCTGACCGGCGACTACGGGCGGCACGGCAACATCCACGCCCACCATCCCGCCGGAACCACCCTCGCCGCGGGCGACTGGGCGGCACCGGCGGATGCCGACCCCGGACCCTCGCTGATCTTCCCGGACTACCCCGACGCGATGATTGACGGCGATCCCCACAAGATCCGGGCGGTCTACTCCATCGAGTCGAACATGATGGGCAACCAGTTCCCCGACCGCCAGCGCTACCAGAAGGCCATCGAGCAGCTTGAGATGTACGTGGTCGCCGACATGCACCACACCGACACGGTCCAGCAGGCCGACATCGTCCTGCCGGTGCCACACTGGTTCGAACAGGAGGACATCAGCTCCGGCTGGGGATCGCATCCACATCTCGGCTACCGACACAAGGTCCAGGAGCCGCTCTGGGAGACCAGAGACGACTACGAGGCCGTCCGCGGGCTGGCCGAGCGGCTCGGCTTCGGCGACCGGTTCCCCGAGACGAAACGCGAGATGCTCCGCGAGCTCGTCAGCCGGGACGACGCCATCGACTTCGAGACGCTGCGCGAACAGGGGACCCAGCGCAAGGAGACCACGCCGGTCGTCAAGTACACCGACGAGTTCCCCACCGAGACGGGGCGGATCGAGGTGTACGACGACGACGCGCCGAGCGAGGAGGGCGTCTCCTTCGAGCTGCCGCAGCCGCTGGAAGACCGGACGGCCGAGGACCACGAGAAGGCCGAGGAGTACCCCCTGCTGTTCATGCAGAAGCACAGCCGCTTCCGCATCCACTCGCAGTACGAGATGGTCAACTGGAGCCGGGAGATCAATCCCGAACCACAGCTGGACATCCACCCGCGGGACGCGAAGGCCCGCGGCATCGACGACGGCGAGTACGTCCGGGTGTACAACGACCGCGGCGAGATGGTCGTGAAAGCGAAGTACAACGAGGCGTTCCAGCCCGGACTGGTCAACACCGACCAGGGGTGGTGGGCCCGCGACTTCGTCAAGGGACATCTCAACGACCTCACGCACAACGAGGTCAGCGACGTCGGCCGGTGTATGTCGTTCTACGACGTCCGCGTGGCGGTCGAACCCGCCCCCGAGGACGTCGACACCAGCATGTACACCGAGGGCAATCCGAAGGGGACCGGTCCGGCAGTTCCCCACACTGGAGGTGACTGACCATGACGAACTACGGCTTAGTAATCGATCAGGAACGGTGTATCGGCTGTCAGGCCTGCGCCGTCTCGTGTAAGCAGGAGAACAACGTCTCGATGGGCCAGTTCTGGAACCGGGTGCTCACCGAGGGCGGCGACAAACTCGACACCCCGGCAGGGGGCTACCCCGAAGACGGGGATGACGGCACCCTGGACATGCACTACCAGCCGACGGCCTGCCAACACTGTGAGAACGCCCCCTGCGTGAAGGTCTGCCCGGTCAACGCGACCTACACCAGGGACGACGGGATCGTCGAGATCAACCACGACAAGTGTATCGGCTGCCGGTACTGCATGGCGGCCTGCCCGTACAACGCGCGGGTGTTCAACTGGGACGAGCCCGAACACGTCCCCGAGGAGGGGCAAATGTTGTTAAATATGGTGACAACTTTGTAAATGTTATTGGTGAAAAAAGAGAAGGTATTACCAATGTTAGACAAATGGTTAATTATGATGTAGAAAGATATGAAAAAGTTGAAGATGGTAAACCTATTATTAGATTTAAAAATAGAACTACTTCTGACAT
>JAWOEO010000200.1:0-3300 GCA_046482755.1 Halohasta sp.
CCAACGCATCGAGTGTGCCCTGCTTGAACCGATCCTCGACGTCGACCCGCACGTCACGCGACAGCGAGCCGTGGTGGACCTCGATCGCCTCGTCGAGGGCTTTGAACCGGGAGCCGAGCGCTTCGGCCGTCTGGCGGGTGTTGACGAAAACCAGCGTCGACTCGTTGTCGTCGACGATGTCACGGATCGCCCGGACGTGGCTGGCCATCTCCTCGGTGGTTGCGAGTTTCCCCGCAAGCCGTTCGTCCTCGGCGGTGATCTCGGGGCGGGTGACGGCGAACTCGACACGGCTGCCGACGTCGACCTCGACGACCGAAAACTCGCGGTCGGCGTCGGTGTCGGTCGCCGAACCGTCGAGGCGATGACCGGTCAGAAACGCGGCGACCGCGTCGGGGTCACCGACGGTTGCCGAGAGGCCGATGCGCTGAAACGACCCCGACAGCAGCCGCAGACGTTCGAGGCCGACGGTGAGTTGTGCGCCGCGTTTCGAGGCTGCGAGTTCGTGGATCTCGTCGACGATCACGTGCCGCACGTCCGCCAGCGCGGTTCGGAGCTTCGACCCCGTGAGCATCGCCTGCAGCGTCTCGGGCGTCGTCACCAACACGTCCGGCGGATCGTTGGCCTGTTTCCCCCGTTGGTACTGTGTAGTGTCGCCGTGCCGCACGTCGATTTCGATATCGAGCCGGTCGCCCCACCAGTCGAGTCGCTCCCGCATATCCCGGTTCAGCGCCCGCAGCGGGGTGATATACAGCGCACAAAAGCCGTCGGTCGACCCTTCCTGCTCGCGGTGTTGGACGATGGCGTCGAACACCGGCAGCATCGCGGTCTCGGTCTTGCCGGTCCCGGTCGGGGCGATGACCAGCGTGTTGCGACCCGAGGCCAGCGTCGGAATGGCCCGCCGTTGTGGCTCGGTTGGGGTCGAAAACCCGCGGTCCGAAAGGGCCTCTCGCACCGTCTCGCCGAGGTGGCGGAAGGCGTCGACGCCCGACTCCGACTCGGCGGAACTCATTGTCCTATCACATGCCGCAAGGGAATTAAGCACGTCGTCGCGGTGGTGTCACACCGAGTCGTAGGCACCCAACCGTGTCCCGTCGAGCAGATAGCAGTCGGCCTCGACCAGCCCCTCCGGCAGGAACGGCGAGAGGAACCCCTCGGCCTCAATGTTGACCCACGTCCCGCCCGAGCGGTCGTTGAACGCCGGGACGACGACGAGTTCGGGATCGTTCCATGCCACCGAATCGCGATCGGCGTCGACGCCAGCGGCCATCACATCACGGTCGAGTCTCCCGCGGAGCCACGCCGTTTCGGTGCGGTAGCCGCCGACGCTGTCTTGCAGTTTGACCGTCGGATGTTCATGAGCCATACAGACCACGTCCGCCGACAAGAGGGACGGATCGGGCCACGTGTGGCCGTGGCAGACGCCGACCGCGCCGGCGTCGCCGAGCAAGCCACCCGACTGCGGCAGGATGTCGACGCCGTCCCGGTCGCCCCAGAGCCCCTCGAGCCCGCCGTCGTGGTTGCCGGGGGCGACCGTAACCGGAATCCCCGACTCTTCGACGACCGCCGTATACAGGGCGTCGAGTTCCTCGCGTTCGGCCCCCTCGACCGAGCCGATCCGGTGGCCGAGGTCGCCGAGGACGACCAGCCGGTCGACCTGCGCCGTTTGCAGCAGGTCCAACAGCCGCTGACGGCGTGCCGGGCCGTTGCTCGGCAGTTCGACCCCACGCTCATAGCGGAGCCCGGCTTCGATTCCGGCGTGGTAGTCACCGACGACGAGCGCGCGTTCCCCGCCGAGGTCGACCGTCGCCGCCGGGGCGTCGGGAACCGGCTCGACCCGCGGTCGGGAGCCGCGGGCCATCAGATCGCTTTCAGCGTGTCGTCGGCCGGTTCGTAACACCGACCGCCCATCAGCGCGTCGGCGATGGCCTCCTCGACAGCCGTCTCCCCGACGCCGTAGGTGTCGGTGACCTCGCCGACGAGCACCCCGCGGTCGACGCCGTCGCCGTCGTCCAGTTGGGCCATCGTCTCGATGACCGCGTCTTCGAGGTCGACGTCGTCGGCTGGCCCGTCTGCCGGCTGCTCGTCGACCGGTTGGTCGTCGGTCTCGGACGCCACATCGGGAGCGGCGTCGGTCTCGTCGGTCGGCTCGGTTGTGGTGCCGGCATCGTCCTCGAAGTCACCCAGTCCGTCGTCGAAGTCTCCGAGGCCACTCTCGTCGGTCGACCCGCCAGGTTCCTCGTGGTCGCCCTCGGCTTCGGCCCGCTCGGCGAGTTCGTCCGCATCCGGGACGTCGATGTCGGCCTCGCCTGCGGGGTCGACCTCGTTACCGCTGGCAAACCCGGTGTCGAACTCGGATTCGAGCTCCTCGCGTTCCTCCTCGTCGAGCTGGTACATCCCCGTCTCGTCGGCCGTTGCGGCGTCGTCGGTGTCGGCCGTAGCACCCTCGTCAGCGTCGACCGTGGCAGCCTCGCCAGCGTCGGCCGCGGAGTCGGGTGTCGACGCCGATTCTGTCGGCTCGGCCGCTCCGTTGGCCGCCTCGGTGGTGGGTTCGGTGGGTTCCGGCGAATCTACCGGTTCTGGTTCCGTGTCGGTCGGCTCGCTGGCTGGCGTCTCGCTCGCCGCCGACGTCCCGTCGACCGGCTCATCGGCGGTTGTATCAGCCGTCTCGTCGGCGGTCGCGTCGGTCGCTGCATCGGCCGTCCCGTCGGCCGGCTCGCCGCTGTCGACCGTCGGCTCAGTCTCGTCTGTCGGCTCGGCTGCGGACGCCGATTCGGCCTCGGGTTGCGCCACCGGTTCGGCCGGCGAGTCGGTAGCCGTCGCCGCGTCGGCCGTACTATCGAGGTCGACATCGACTGCCGGAAGCGGTCCGAGGTCGACGTCGCCGCCCTCGCTGGGTGCGAGATCGAGCGGGCCGACCTCCTCGCGCTCGTCGGCGACGAGTTCGAGGGCTTCGACCGCCATCCGGCGGAGATCCTCCAGATAAGCCGTCGTCGTACCGTAATGATCGAGCGCACGCGGGATCCCCGCCGCCAGCGAGTCGTCGACGCCGGCCTCGGTGAGTGCGTCCTGCAACGCATCGCCGCGGAGCGACGAGTCGACTGCGGCCGCACAGACCGCGATCCGCTCCAGCGTCGACTCCGCCGCGGAGACGGCCCATCGGTCGCGGGTGTCGGCCGCTACCTCGCTGAGGCTCTCCGGCCGTACCGAGGTAAAGACCCGGTCGGAGTCCTCCGGCTCGAAGGTCCGGGCCTTGCCGGTGATCGCCACGAACGCCGGCGGCGTCGTCCGGTCGAGGAACGC
>JAWOEO010000210.1:0-3026 GCA_046482755.1 Halohasta sp.
GCGTCATCGGCCACCACTCCGCACAACGCGCCTCATTGGCGGTCCTACTCCCTTCGGGGGCTTATATATTCTCACGGCGTGGTGTCGGCAGCATCCGACTGCCGCTGGAGGTCGAACAACCGCCAGTCACCGTCCTCGGGCCGGAGTTCGGCGGTCATCCGGTGGGGTGATCCGTTCCGGCGGTGGGTGAACGTGAGGACGACCCGGTCGTCGGCCGTCTCCCGGCGCTCGATCCCGTCGACGATCCCGTGGTCGACGGTCTCCGCCCGCCGCAACTCCTTTCGGGAAACCGGATCGGCGACCGCCCGCGGGTGGTAGAGGTCGTGGATCGCGGGGTCGCCGGCGTCGAGGCGGTCGACGAAGGCCTCGACCACCGCCTCCGGGCTCCGGTCGGTCTGTGGCTCGGTCGGGGGGTCGTCGTCCGAGTCGGCCGCCGGCCCGTCGTCCAGCAGCCCCCGATAGGGCTCGAAGGCCGCGGGGTCGACCATCCGCCCGCTGGCTTCAGTGGCCTGTCGGATGGCACCCACGAGGTGTCGCATCTCGATGGTCGGCTCGCCGGCACGGTCCTCGTCGGCCGCCAGAATCGCCGCGGTCTGGGCGACCTGCTTGATCTCGCCGCCGGTGAACTCGAACTCCGAGAGAAAGTCGTAGTCGAGATCACCCATCGGGGCGTCGTCGGGGAACATCCCCGCCCAGATCGTCTTTCGGGTCGACTGCTGTGGCTTCTTGAACGAGACGGTGTGGTCGAGTCGGCGCTGGAACGCCGAGTCGATCGCCGAGGCGTAGTTGGTCGTCAATAGGACGACGCCGTCGTAGCGCTCGATCCGCTGGAGGAGGTAGTTCACCTCGGCGTTGGCGTATCTGTCCGTGGAATCCGAGACTTCCCCTCGCTCGCCGAAGACCGCATCGGCCTCGTCGAACAGCAGAACGGCGTTGGCGTTGGTCGCGGCCTCGAAGATTGCTTCGAGGTTCTCCTCGGTTTCGCCGATATACTTCGAGACGACCGACGAGAGGTCGACCCGGTAGAGGTCCATCCCGACCTCGCCGGCCAGTATTTCGGCGGCCATCGTCTTGCCGGTCCCCGAGGGGCCCTCGAACAGCGCGACCACGCCCGTCCCGCGGCTGAACCGCTCGGCGAACCCCCACTCGTCGTAGATCCGGCCCTGCTGGGCGATGTGGGTCCCGACGAGTCGGAGTTTCGCCTCGGTGTCGGGCCGCAACTCGATCTCGTCCCACTCGCTGTCGGGCTGGATTCGATCGGCAAGCTCGCCGAGGTCGCCAGTCGACTGGGCGCGACAGCCCCGGTAGATGTCGTCGGCCGTCGGCTCGTCGTCGGCGACCGACCGGGCCGTCGACAGCGCCGCCCGGAGCCCCTCGTGGGTGAGCCGGAACGTCCCGGCGAGTACCTCGGGGTCGACCCCGTCGGGAAGGTCGGCCGCGTGGCGTTGCCAGAACTCCCGGCGCAGGCCGACACCGGGATAGGGGAACTCGATGATGGTATCGACCGACGTCGACATCGTTCCGGTCGGCGTCCACGACCCGCTGCCGGTGACGACCACCGGGGTATCGAGATCGCCGAGCGCGTCGAACACACTGTCGAGCGTCGGCCGGTCCGGCGGTTCGGTTGCCGCGGTCGCGTTGTACAGGTGGAGCGGTCGACCCAGCAGCGCGGCTTCCCGGTGGAGCCAGTCGAGCCCGTCGGCCGCGAGGACGGCCGCAAGGTCGACCTTCAAATACTGGTCGGCATCGCAGACGGCCGCGACGGCGCGGTGTTTCTCGCTTGCGGGACCGTACCAGTAGTGTCGGTCGGTGTCGTCGGTCCCCACGGCGGCGAGTCGGTCGCGGAGTTCGTCGTCGACCGCTACCGAGTCGAGCGTTGCCGTCGCGTCGGCGCGTTCGATCCCCGCCGTGTGGCCGCTGGCGTGGTCGGCCAGCGTGGCCTTGAGATCGGGGTCGACGCCGTCATACCCCTTGAGGAACTCGACGATCCGATCGGGGACGGTGATGAGCCGCCCGCGCTCGCCGAGGGCCGGATCGGGGCAGGGTTGGCGGTCGACGAGGTCGTGTCGGCGGAGCGGCGACTCGCTGGCGACGAGCCCGCCCGCGGCGAGCCGTTCGGCTGGCGAGGTCGCAAACAGGGTTTCGAGCAGGATCTCGGTCGGGGCGGTGATCGCCTCGCGGTTGTGGAGCCGCTGGAACACCGCATGGTATTTCTCGTCGAGCCGGGGTGCCAGTGCCAACAGCAGCACGTCGAGGTGTCGGCGCGAGAGGTCGAACGCCTCCCTGAGGACGCGAAGCCGGAGCCTGCGGTCGGTCGCCCGGCAGCGCTCGTCGATCCGGCGCCGACCGTCGCCAGACACGGCGAGCGGTAACGCCCGTGGCTGCCGGGTGGTCGTGGCCACGTCGTCAAACGATTCGCCGTCGACCGTGTCGTCATCGGTGGTCTCGATCGGATCGCAGGCCGCAAGCATCGCGTCGATCCGGGCGAGTTCGGCCAAGAGATGCTGGTGGGATGTCCGGTAGCTCATACCGACGTTTCGGGCGTGACCCCCTGTCGAGACTCGATTGGAGGCTCTGGCTCCGTTTTCGGATAAAAATCATCGCCCGACATTTTTTATCCGATGACCGCAGCAACGCGAGCCAAGAGCCACCAATGGGACTTCGCTCAGCGATCCGCGGCAGCACGCCCGAGGGGTCGACCGCCTCACGGGAGGCTGGCACCCGGCCTGTGCGGTCGACGGACACCTCACAGGATGAAGCGTCGGCCGCACCACGCGGCGTCGACCGCGCCGAGGAACACTTCGGGCTGTCGATCCCCGATCGGCGAACCCTCCAGCGGTTGCGCATGCACGAGGAAACCTACGGGGAGCGCGTCCACGAGTGGGTCGACGAGGGGATGCCGACCGAGATTATGGGCAAAACGCGGGACATGGAAGCCTTCCGCGAGCGGCAGGCCACTGTATCTACAAGTACTACTGGAGAACAGGAAAGAATGATATATTCTCACCCAGGTTGGATTTTTGATT